>NZ_JBSGZI010000109.1:0-26556 GCF_053610945.1 Streptomyces sp. NPDC054849 | reverse complement strand
TCTACGGCGAAAACGGCTTCACCCCCAACCCACCCGGCCCCGACACCCCACCCCACTACCCCTGGCACACCGCCCTCAACGCCCTCAACGCCCTCAACCACGCCACGACCCAAAGCCGCTGATTCCCCCCCAAACCACCACAGCGCGTAGCACGGAAGCCACGAAACACCCGGTGGCCACGGCGATCTGGGGCCATGCGCGGCGCGGACGCGCACCGCACCGTCTGATCCGGGGCGCGTGGGGCACCGACCCGGCGACAGCCCGGTCCCCCAGGGCACCTCGATCTGCGCGGGTCAGTAGACGTCGCGGACGTACCGCTTGTCGGCGGCGAGCTGCTTGACGTACAGGGCCGCCCCGTCCTCGTCGAGACCGCCGTGGGTGACCGCGATGTCGCGCAGTGCCTGGTCGACGTCCTTCGCCATCCGCGTGGCATCTCCGCAGACGTAGAAGTGCGCGCCTTCCTGGAGCCAGGACCAGAGCTGGGGACCGCGTTCGCGCATCCGGTCCTGCACGTAGACCTTGGCGCGCTGGTCGCGCGAGAAGGCCGTGTCGAGGCGGGCGAGGGTGCCGTCGGCGAGGAAGGCGGTGAGTTCCTCCTCGTAGTAGAAGTCCGTGGCGCGGTGCTGTTCGCCGAAGAAGAGCCAGTTGCGGGCCCGGTGCCCGCGGGCTCGGCGTTCCTCGAGGAAGCCGATGAAGGGAGCCACTCCCGTTCCCGGGCCGACCATCACCATCGGCGTCCCGGGGTCCGCCGGAGGCCGGAAGTGGGGGGAGCGCTGGACGAAGAGCGGGACCGCCGCGTCGGGCGCGGCATCGGCGAGGAACGGCGAGCACACCCCCTTGCGGGGGCGGCCGTGAACGTTCTCGTACCGGACGACGGAGACCGTCAGCGACACCTGGCAGGGGTCGGTGAGCGGGCTGGAGGCTATGGAGTAGAAGCGGGGCTGGAGGCGCTTGAGTACGGCCGCCCACTCCTGGGCGGTGGCACGGACCGGGTGTTCGGCGATGACGTCGACGGCCTGGCGGCCCCAGGACCAGCGGGCCAGCTCGCCCTTGTTGTCGGGGCGCAGCAGCTTCTTCAGTTCGCGGTCGCCGGTGCGTTCGTTGATGAAGCCCAGCAGTGCGGGGGTCAGCTTGGTGATGTCCAGGTGGTACAGGGCGTCGGCCAGCCTGACCCCGCCGACGCCGGCCGTCTCCACGGTTTCGGCGGGGTCGACTCCGGTGACGGCCAGCCATTCCCTCACGAGATCGGGGCAGTTGACGGGGTGCACACCGAGAGCGTCTCCGGCTTCGTAGACGAGCGGAGTGCCGCTGTCCCGGGTGTCGAAGGTGAACCGGCGGACCTCCTTGCCCGCTCCCGGAAGGCTGAGCAGGCGGTTGCCGGTCAGCCGTGCGGTGGCCACGGCCGGCTGTGCGGTGCGGACGGGTGTGGCGGCGAAGGCCGGGGCGGGGGCATGGGGAGGGGCCGCGTCCG
Organism: Streptomyces sp. NPDC054849; assembly: GCF_053610945.1. NCBI lineage: Bacteria > Bacillati > Actinomycetota > Actinomycetes > Kitasatosporales > Streptomycetaceae > Streptomyces > Streptomyces sp. NPDC054849. Next base: position 25,085 of record NZ_JBSGZI010000109.1, on the reverse strand, counting down.
TCGTCGGCTGTCCGGGGAGACGCGTGAGGACCTGCTCCAGCCAGGCGTGGGCAGATGGCTCGTAGTCCGGTTCGCAGTCCGTGCGCGGTGCGATGCGTACGGCCCCCAGCTCGTCCAAGCGCTGGTCCAGGCGGCGTCCGTGGCCGCAGAAATCGTCGTACGAGGAGTCGCCGAGGGCGAGCACGGCATAGCGTCGGCCGTCCAGGCGCGGGGGGTCGGCGGACGTGAGGGCGTCCCAGAATTCGGAGCCGTTGTCGGGTGCGTCGCCGTCGCCGAACGTGCTGGTGATCAGCAGCAGATCGGCGGCAGGGGGCAGGGACTTCAGGTCCGTGTCGTCCATGCCGGCGAGCGCGGCGCGGTGTCCCGCCGCGGCGAGCCGCTCGGCGGCGGCCGCGGCGAATTCCTCGGCGTTGCCGGTCTGCGAGGCCCATAGCACCACGACCTCACGGCCGGCGTCAGCGGGCTGCGGCATGGCTTCCGCCGCGGTGTGCGGGGCTCGGGAGTACAAGCCGGCGAGCACACCGTTCACCCAGCGCGCGTGCTCCTCCCCGAACGGCGCACCGGGCGGCAGCACGGGAACGCCGGGCGCGCCTGCTTGCAGGCCGGCGAGGAATCCGACCAGGTACTGGCGCTCGTGCTCCGCGAGCACGGGCGGCGGTGTGCTCTCGAGCCCGAAGACGGCTGCCGTGCCGGGCTGGATGGCGGTCGGCACCAGCGCTGTCGGCACGTCCGCGGCCGGCACGTCTGCGATCGCCACGACCGCGACCGGTTCCTCGGCCGGGGCGGCCACGGGTGCCGGAACCACGCGTACCGGGGTGGCCACCTTCGCCAGCGTCACCGCGCACACCTTGAGCTCGGGCTGGAAGGAGATGGGGTCGACGGCGTCGCTGGTCACCGCGTTGATGCTCAGATACTCGCCGAACAGGTCGTTCCAGTGGAACGGCGCAAAGCAGCAGCCCGGGCGCACCCGGTCGGTGATGACGGCGGGCAGTACGGCGCGGCCGCGACGGGAGGCGACTTCCACCGAGTCGCCCTCCGCAATTCCCAGCCGCTCGGCGTCCTGCGGGTGGACCTCGATGAAGGGGGCCGGGTTGAGTTTGTTGAGCGCGGGGACCTTTCCGGTCTTGGTCAGGGTGTGCCACTGGTGCTGGAGCCGACCCGTGTTGAGGGCGAACGGGTAGTCGTCGTCGGGCATTTCGGCGGCGGGGATGTGCGGGCGGGCGAAGAACACGGCTCGTCCGCTCGCGGTGGGGAACACCGGTCCCCCGTCCTCGGCCAGGTAGCGGATGGGGTTGCGGTCCGGTCCGTCGGCCGTCGCGGCGGGCCACTGGACGGGCGTCTCGCGAAGCCGTTCGTACGTCACACCGCGCAGGTCGTAGCCGGTCTTGGGGTTCGCCGCGCGTTTGATCTCCTCGAAGACCTCCTCGGCGCTGTCGTACGAGAAGGCGTGGGCGTAGCCCATCGCGCAGGCGACGCGCGCGATGATCCGCCAGTCCGCGAGCGCCTCCCCCGGCGGGTCCACCGCAGGCTGGGAGAGGGTGAGGTTGCGTTCGCTGTTGACCAGTACGCTCTCGGTCTCGCTCCACAGGGCGCCGGGGAGCACGACATCGGCGTAGGCGTTGGTCTCGGTGTCGGCGAAAACGTCCTGGGTGATGACGAGTTCGGCCCTCTCCAGACCCTCGATGACGGTCTTGCGGTTGGCGACCGAGGCGACGGGGTTGGTGCAGATGATCCAGCAGGCTCTGATCTCGCCGGCCGCCATGCGCTGGAACATCTCAACGGTGCCCTGGCCGGATCCGTCCTTGCGTACGGTGCCGGGTTCCAGTCCCCACAGCTCCTCGGCGAAGGCGCGGTCCTCGTCCACGAGCACCGACCGCTGTCCGGGCAGGCCGGGCCCCATGTAGCCCATCTCGCGGCCGCCCATGGCGTTGGGCTGGCCGGTCAGGGAGAACGGGCCGCTGCCCGGGCGGCAGATCGCGCCCGTGGCCAGGTGGAGATTGATCAGGGCATTGGTGTTCCAGGTGCCGTGGGTGGACTGGTTGAGCCCCATGGTCCAGCAGCTCGTCCACTCCCCTGCGGCGCCGATCCACTGCGCCGCCCGCCGGATGTCCGCTTCCGGGATGCCCGTGATCTGGGCCACCTTCGCGGGCGGGTAGTCCGCGAGGAACTCCGGCATCGCCTCCCAGCCCTCGGTGCGCTTCGCGATGAAGTCGGCGTCGGTGTGGCCGTTCTCCACCAGCAGGTGCAACAGGCCGTTGAGCAGGGCCAGGTCCGTCCCCGGCCTGATCTGGAGGAAGAGGTCGGCCTTGTCGGCGGTGGCGCTGCGCCGCGGGTCGACGACGATCAGCCGGGCGCCCGCTTTCACCCGCTCCATCAGCCGCAGGAACAGGACGGGGTGGCAGTCGGCCATGTTGGAACCGATGACGAGGAAGACGTCGGCCCTCTCGAAGTCCTGGTATGAACCGGGCGGCCCGTCGGCGCCGAGGGACAGCTTGTAGCCGCTGCCCGCGCTGGCCATGCACAGCCGGGAGTTGGATTCGATCTGGTTGGTACGGACGAAGCCCTTCGCGAGCTTGTTGGCCAGGTACTGGGCTTCGAGGCTCATCTGCCCGGAGACGTAGAACGCGACGGCGTCGGGCCCGTACTCGTTGATGGTCGCCCGCAGCCGCAGGGCCGTGCCGGCGATCGCTTCGTCCAGGCCGGCGGGTACCGGCTCACCCCCGCGTTCGGGACGCACCAACGCGGTGGACAGCCGCCCGGGGGCGGCGAGCATGTCGGCCGTCGTCGCGCCCTTGGTGCACAGTCGGCCGAAGTTGGCGGGGTGGGCCTTGTCCCCCGACGCCTTGAGGACCGTGCGCCGGCCGTCGGGGCCCGGGGCGATGTCGAGGAGCATGCCGCAGCCCACACCGCAGTACGAGCAGACCGTCCGCACCTGGGAGACGGCCGTCGACGAGTCCTGTGGGGGCACGGGTGACCTCTCTGTTGACCGACGCGTGCCCCCACGGTACGAAACGCCCATGACGCCGATGTGACTCCGGCCGATCACGAGTGGTAACGCTCGTCACACAGCCTCTCTCTCGGCGCTGTGAGAACAAGTGAAACCCTGCATGTGTCAGGCGAAGCCGGCCGCACGCCCGCGCATGTGCAACGTGGCGACGCTGACGCGCTGACGTGCGCATCCGGGGACAGGACGAGGCGCCCCCGCTTCGTCCCCGCTCGGCCCGCTTCGAGCGCGGCAGGTGGGCATACTGCTGTCATGGGCCAGTGGAAGGCATGCGCCACCGGTGCCCGTGCGCGGTTGGGCGAGGCACTCTTCCTGCGCGTGGCGGGGCCCTCGGGCCCCGCGAACCGGGACCGGATCCACCTCACGCCCGGTCCGCGCTGGTTCGGGCCGGACCACCCGGTGCGGCGGGTCCACGGCGACGCCGCCCTTTTCGTCGGCGGGATCAGCGCCCTGCTTCTGCAGTCCCTGCATCCGCTGGCCATGGCCGCCGTGGCCAAGCACTCGGCGTACCGGGAAGATCCCTGGGGGAGGCTGCAGAGCATCAGCACGTTCCTCGCCTTCACCACCTTCGGCACCGCGGACGATGCGCAACGGGCTGTCGACCGCGTCATCGCGGTCCACAGGACGGTCAGCGGGCGGGCTCCCGGAGGAGAGTCGTACGCGGCCACGGACCCGGCCCTGCTGGAGTGGGTGCACGACGCCGAGCTCAGCTGCTTCCTCCGCGCCCATCAGCGCTACGGTGCCCGCCCGCTGAGCGGGCCGGATCAGGACGCGTACGTGGCGGGGATGGCGCGGGTCGGCGCGGCGCTGGGCGTCACCGACCCGCCGCGCACCGCCGCGGTGCTCGCCGCCCGCATCGAGGACTATCGGCCGCAGCTCCGCGGCACCCCCGAAGCCCGCGAGGCGGCCCGCTTCATCCTGCGCCACCCGCCGCTGCCGTGGGCGCTGCGCCCGCCGTACGCCGCCCTGGCCGCGGGTGCGGTCGTGCTGCTGCCGGAGTGGGCCCGGGCGGAGCTGGGGCTGCCGCGGCGCCTCCCGCTGGAGCGGTGGTGGGTCCGGCCTGCGGCCCGCGCGGCGGTCTGGCTGGTTCGGTGGTCGCTGCCTCCGGCGCCGGCGCGGGCCCGCGCGGCTGACCCGCCGACCCCCTGACGCGCGACGGGTTTCGCCGACCCGGAGCCGGGCAGTCGCCACGACGGGGCTCGCCACGGACGGCGGCGCCGGCCGTCTCGACCGCCGGACCGCGCCCAGCAGTACGAGAAGTGGCGCGGGAACGGCACACGCCCGGGTGAGCCCGCGGGACGGGCCCGCGTACTGCGAGCAGATCGACCGATCGACCGATCGACCGATCGACCGGAGCATGGAGGAGTGCGAGCGTATGAGCAAGCACAAGCAGCGGGGCGACCGCGAACCGACCCCGCCGTCGGAGGCCGTCGGCGAGAGCGGAGACCGCGAGGCCCGTCAGGCGGCGGACGACGCGGTCATCGGCCGCGCGGGAGACACCGGGCGAGGCGACCCGGCCGGTCACTCCGCGAAGCGGCAACAGCCGGGGATCGGCCGGGAGGAACAGGTCCGGCGGCAGCCGGAGGGAGACGACCGGCCCAAGGAGGGTGGAGGCCGCTGACCGGGGGAGGGCGGGCCGAGAGCAAGGCCGGCCTCCCGCACGACGAGATACGAATGCTGCGGCACTCCCGGTCGGCGAGACCCTCGACGAGACCTGTTTGCGGTCCCCGGATCGGGTAGGTGCAGACCATGTCCGCTCTGTTGACCGACAGCACCCTGTCCCTCCTGGTCCACGGCTACGCATGGGCCCCCGACCTGCGCCGGGCCCATGACGGTGCACCCGTGGTCCCCACCCACCTGTTCGGCCGTCCCGCGGCGCTCCTGCACGGCCCCGAGGCCGTCGCCCTCTTCTACGACGAGGGCCGCGTCCAGCGGCACAACGCCCTTCCGGCCCCTGTGCTCGACACCCTTTTCGGCCAGGGGGCGGTGCACAGCCTGGACGGGCCACCGCACCGGGTGCGCAAGGAACTCTTCGTCTCCCTCCTCATGGCGCCGGGCGCCGTCGATGCCCTGACCGAGAGCATCGAGAGCGGCTGGCGCGAGGCGGTGACGGCCTGGCAAGGCCGCAGGGTGGTCCTCTTCGACGAGGTGGCCACCCTGCTCACACGAGCGGTCTGCGCGTGGGTGGGGCTGCCCGTGACGGACGACGCCGCCCGGGAGATCGGTGCGGACTGTGTCGCCATGATCGACGGCTTCGCCACCGCGGGACCCGGGCGATTGCGGGCCCGGCACGCCCGGCACCGTCAGGAGCAGGCCCTCGCCGCCGCCGTCGCCGATCTCCGCAGAAGCGGGCCGCACCCGGACGGCGTCTTCGCCCCGTCCCGGCGGGCATCGGTGCCCGGGAGCCCCCTGGAGGCGGTCGCGGTGCACCGCGAGCAGGACGGCACTCTGCTGAATCCGCACACGGCGGCCGTCGAACTGCTGAACATCATCCGTCCCACCGTCGCCATCGCCTGGTTCGCGGTCTTCGCCGCCCACGCCCTCCACCGACATCCCGGCGGGCGTGACCAGCTCCTGGGCGGTGGCCCCGCCCAGGCCCGCGCCTTCGCCCACGAGGTCCGCCGCTTCTACCCCTTCGTACCGTTCATCGGAGCCTCCGCAGTTCACGATCTCAGCCTCGCGGGTCACCAGATCGCGGCCGGGACCCTCCTCCTTCTCGACGTGTACGGGCACCACCACGACCCGGAGCTCTGGGAACGGCCGTACCACTTCGACCCCGGCCGTTTCCTCGGTCAAGAGCCGGGCCGTGACGCACTGATCCCACAGGGCGGAGGCGACGCACGCACCGGCCACCGCTGCCCGGGCGAGGACCTCACGGTTTCCCTGCTCGCCGCGCTCTCACCGGCTCTCGCGGATCTCGACTTCGCCGTGCCCCGGCAGGATCTGTCGATCCCGCTGAGCCGGATCCCGACCCGGCCCCGCAGCGGATTCGTGATCGACGTCGCGCGCCGGCCGGTCAGTGATCCGGACCGGGCGTTTTGGCCCTGAAGGCGCTGGACTGATCACGCTTACCTCCGACCCGGGGTGGGTAGCCGCCCGGCGGGGGCCGCTACCAGCAGCGCGAGGAGCCGTTCATGACCCGACGTGTCCACGAGGTGATGACCGAGAACCCGGTAACGGTCGACATGCTGACGTCACTGGCGGAAGCGGCGCGCGTGATGCGCGATGCCGACATCGGGGACGTACTCGTCGTCGAGGAGGGACGGCTGCGCGGCATCCTCACCGACCGGGACCTGGTCGTCCGCGCCATGGCCGAGAACAGGGATCCCGCCGAGACGACCGTGCAGGCCGTCTGCAGCAGTGAGCCGGTCACCGTCCGGCCCAGCGACGATGTCGTGCACGCCGTCACGCTCATGCGCCGGAACGCGCTGCGCCGCCTGCCCGTGGAAACCGAGGACGGCGAGCTCGTCGGCGTTGTCACGCTGGGTGACCTCGCGGTCGAGCAGGATCCCGGGTCGGCTCTCGCGGCGATCGCGGCAGCGGAACCCGGCACCTGACGAATCGAATCGGCGCCGCAGCCGGGCCTCTTCTCCCCCGTCTCCGCGGCCCCTCCCCCGTTGCCGCGACCGGGCAGGGCACTAGCCGCCCGGGGAGGGCTCCGGTGGTCAGCGGACGCCCCCCTCTCCCGCGACCTGCCTCAGAGTGTGGCCGGTACGCACCGAGCGAGCCCGTCGCGGGTCGGGCGCGCCCTTCCGGGACGCGCGTCGGTCGGCGCGCTTGACCAGCAGCCAAGCCTCCCGCTCCCCGTCCGCTGCTTTGCGAAACCGGGTGAGCGACCAGCCGCCGTGCAGCTTGTGGCCGTCCAGCCGGAACGAGGCGTGCCCGTCGGCCAGGGCCTGCGCCAGGGGGATCTCCCTCCCCGCCCGGTCGGCGGAGAGGTTGCGGTACGTACCCTCGTCCCAGACGATCACTACGCCCGCACCGTACTCGCCGCCGGCGATGACGCCTTCGAAGTCCCGGTACTCCAGCGGGTGGTCCTCGGTGGGCATGGCCAGCCGCTTGTCGTGCGGATCGGTGGACGGCCCCTTGGGGACCGCCCAGGACTTCAGTACGCCGTCCACCTCCAGCCGGAAGTCGAAGTGCATGGCCGTCGCGTCGTGGATCTGGACGACGTAGGAGGGGCGCTCTGCCATCTGCCCGCCGGTGGCGCCTTCGGGCTCCGGCGTCTTCGTGAAGTCGCGCCGACGGTGGTACTCCGCCAGCCGGTCCCTGGCCGCCACATCAGCCTCCGATCGTGTGCGGTCGCTCGGCGACCGTCGGGCGACGGCCTCCCCCGAGGCCGATCACCGGTCGAGTGACGCCCGGCAGTCAGACCCCGAGGGCGCAGCGAGACTCGGCCGACTCCTCGTACTGCGCCTTCCCGCCGCCGCTCCACCCCATGCCGCCGACCGACCCGCACAGCCGCCGGCGTACAGGTACGCCCATCCGGGGCGGGACCGGCGTGTGGCGCCGGTCCGGGTGGCCCCGAGGCCGTAGGTTTCGCAGCGGGATGTGCCCGGCCGGGCACGGAACGTGCTGAGGGAACAGGAAGTGGGTGCCGGCGATGTCCGAGCAGCGAACTGTCACCGTCTTCGGCGCGACGGGACATCAGGGAGGCTCCTTCGTACGAGCCACCCTTGCGGACCGGGACAGCGGCTTCGCGGTGCGCGCCGTGACCCGCCGACCGGACTCGGAAAAGGCCAAGGAGCTGGAACGGCTCGGGGCCGAGGTGGTGCGGGCCGACCTCGACGACGAGGACAGCCTGGTCGCGGCGCTCGAAGGCGCGTACGGGGCGTTCCTGGTGACCAACTTCTGGGAGGACATGGACGCGGCGCACGAGCAGGCCCAGGCGGCGGCCCTGTCCCGCGCGGCGGCGCATGCGGGTGTACAGCACGCCATCTGGTCGACCCTGGAGGACACCCGCGAGTGCATTCCGCTGGACGACGAGCGGATGCCCACGCTCCAGGGCTCGTACAAGGTCCCGCACTTCGACGGCAAGGCCGAAGCCGACCGCTACTTCACCGACGACGGCGTACCGACCACCTTCCTGCGCACCACCTTCTTCTGGGAGAACCTGTTCGGCGCGTTCGCCCCGCAGCGCGCCGAGGACGGCACCTTCGAGCTGAACCTCCCCATGGGCGAGAGCAGGCTCTCCGGAATCGGTGTCGACGACATCGGCAAGACCGCGCTCGCCATCCTCAAGCGCGGCACCGACTTCATCCCCGCCACCGTCAGCATCGCGGGTGAGCACCTGCCCCTCGCCGACATGGCCGCGGCCCTCTCCGAGGCGCTCGAACAGCCCGTCCGCTACCGGCCCCTGACGCCGGACGCGTTCCGCGCACTCGGTTTCCCCGGCGCCGACGAGGCCGGGAACATGTTCCAGTTCTATGCAGACTGCGAGGCCCGTTTCACCGGCGCCCGCGACCTCGACGCCGTCCGCGCCCTCAACCCGGCCCTGCAGGACTTCTCCACCTGGCTGGCAGCACACCGCGACCAGTTCCACTGGAGCTGAGAACCGCGAGCTGGGGCTGAAAGCTGCTACGCCGGCAGACCGCAGGCAGGTAGGCGGCCCGGGGCGCCGCGCAGCATCGAACGCTCCCTTGGCAAGGGTTTCGCCAGGGCAGACCGCAGACCGCAGATCGCAGACCGCAACACCTGCTCCTCAGCGAGTCGTTAGCGTGGCCCCATGAAGTCGAACCCGGTGTCCTGGACCTCCGCCAGCGCCCGACGGATGGCGCGGCAAGGGCTCCTCACGCCTGCCGCGGCCGCCGAGACCTCGCCCGCAGACATCGCCGGGCGGATGCTCGGCGCGCACGCCCAGGTGGCGTCCGCGGCAGAGCTCTCCATCGCGCTCCGGCTGGACGGCGCGACCCGCGCGGACGTACGCGACGCCCTGACCGGCGGACAGGGGGCGGCGCGGGGACGGGACCAGGACCAGGACCAGGCAACTCGACCGCAGCCGGCAACGCTGGTCAAGACCTTCGGCCCGCGCGGCACCATCCATCTGCTGCCCGCTCGGGACCTGCCCTGGTGGACGGGGGCCCTCTCCGCCCTGCCCACGCTGCCCAGCCCCTTCCACCCCGAGGCCCGGATGACGGCTGCCCAGACCGACCAGGTGATCGCGGCGATCGGCGACGCGCTGACGGGCGCCGAGCTGACGGTGGACGAGCTCACGGAGGCGATCGTGGCGCGGACCGGGCCCTGGGCCGGCGACCCGGTCATGCCCGCGTTCCAGACCATGTGGCCGCGCTGGCGGCAGGTCACACACGCTGCCGCCCACCACGGAGTGCTGGCTTTCGGTCGCGACCGCGGGCGCAAGGTCACGTACACCAACCCCGGCTGTATCCCCGCCTCCCCGACCCGGTCGCTGCACGAGCTGGTGAACCGCTATCTGCGCGCCTACGGGCCCGCCACCGCCGAGGACTTCGCCACCTGGCTCGCCGCCCCCAAGGGCTGGGCCTCCGAGCTCTTCACCACCCTCGCTCAGCAGGGGCGCATCGAAGAGGTCCTCTTCACGTCCGGGCGGGCATGGCTCGCCGCCGGCGACACCGCCTTCCCCGACGAACCCGCGCGCGGCCTGCGACTGCTGCCGTACTTCGACGCGTACGTCGTCGCCGGGCACCCCCGCGAACTGCTCTTTCCCGACTCTGCGGCCACCCGCGCCCTGGCCGGCGGCCAGGCCGGCAACTACCCCGTCCTCCTGGTCGACGGTGAGGTCGCCGGTGTCTGGCACCAGCGCCGTACGGGGCGGCGTATCGCATTCACCGTCGAGCCTGTAGGGCGACTGAGCGCGGCCCACCGCCGGGCACTCGACGAACAGGTGGAACGTACGGGCGCGATGCTCGAGGGGACTCCGGAGCTCACCGTCGGCAAGATCACCGTGGGCCCCCACGCCTGACCCTCGCCTGAGCCACTCCTGACCCACGCCTGGCCCACGCCGATCCCGTCCGCGACGGGTCCCCGCCTACCCCTTCACCTGCACCCATTCGGGCGAAAAGTCGACGAGGCTCGGCTCATCCTCCCCGAGGGCGAGCCATGGTCTGTTCAAAGAGGACAAGCTCGAAGAAGGGTATGGAACGTTGCATTTGAGGCGCACCGGAACGATCCTGGGCGCAGCCGCGCTGTCCGTACTGACGCTCCCGGCCAACGCTCACGCCGCAGCCGTCGCTTGTGGCGGAGGGGTGTCGACCGGCCGAGTGGCCGTCAACGGCTGCATCAGTGCCCAGCGGGGATCCGCCGGCAGATTCCCCACGCGCGAGATCACGGCGCACATCAAGGCGCGCAACACCGGAACCAAGGCCGTGGATGTCTCTTACGAGGCATTCTTCCGTGTAGTCGACGGTGGTCACTGGGAGAAGCTGGGAAGCGGTCGCACCTACGTCCGGGCCGGCGAGGGCATCGGCCCTGTCGAAGTAGGGAGCACGACCCGAGTGTGCGGCCCCGTGAAGGTGGAGATCCGAGTACACGCTCGGGCCGACGGGGGCGCCTGGAGCGGCTGGTCTCCCGCATCCACGAAACAATGTCAGACCTGAGCGCCTGAATGTTCCGGGAGGGGCTGCTCCACGAGCCGGCCGCCCTCGGCGGCCGTGGGGGGCCACCGGTCCCGCTCGGAAGCCCTCTCGCCCCGATCCTCGGCACTGCCGGGGATCGGGCGGTGCTCCTGAGCGGGAGCGTGTCTGAGGTGTTCGGACGCGTCGCCGGGTGATTCAGCGCGAGGTGTCGTCCGCACCGCGGGACGACGGCGACCGCGTGGGCGAAGGCGAGGCCGAGGAGGACGACGAGGCTGAGGCTGCCGAGGGCTCTGGGGCTCGTACTTCGAGGGGCGGTTCGGGTGTGGTGCCCGAAAGTTCCGGCTCCAGACCCTCCCGCGTCACGGTCGTCGGGCGCAGCCCGGAGTCCGCTCGCCAGGCCTCGAAGACCAGCGTCGTCGCGGTGACCACGGCGAGGCCCAGCAGCCATCCGCCCACCACGTCGCTCACCCAGTGCACGCCCAGCGCGACGCGCGTGTAGCCGACCCCCACCACCGAGATCACCGCGAGTGCCCAGGGAAGCGGCCGCCAGGCGCGGGGGACCAGGGGCAGCAGGACCAGCAGGAGGACGGCGCACGAGGTGGTGGCCGTCATCGCGTGGCCGGACGGGAAGGAGAACCCGGGGGCGTGGGCCACCGGTTCGGGCAGATGGGGCCGCGCTCGCTCCACCACGCTCTTGACCAGTACCCCGGTCAGGGCGCCGGCCACCGCGGTCACGGACGCCCAGGCGGCGAGCCGCCAGGCGCGGCGGATCAGGAGCCACACCGCGAGCAGGGCCACCAGCAGACGCATCGTCACGGGGTCCCAGACGATCCCGGTGAGGACGTCGAGGACGTGCACCCAGCCGGGATGGCCGAGGGCTGCCTCGTGCAGCCGCTCGGCCGCGGACTGGTCGAGGCGGTACAGCGGCGGCCACCGGGACTCTACGAGGACCAGGGCGAGGGCGAAGGGCACGGAAGCCGCGGCGGTGACGGCGGCGGTCAGGAGCAGCCGCGCACCGAAGGTGGCGTCGGGGCCGGAGTACCGTGCCGACAGGGCCCGCAGGGTGGTTCGTGCGCGGCGGGGCGGGCCGGTGCGCGCCGTCGCAGGTGCCCGTGCGTCGCGGCCGGACAGCACGACGGCCCCGACGATCAGCAGCGTCGCCGTACCGTTGAGCAGGCCGCCCACCACGTCGGTGGGGTGGTGCATGCCTCGGTACAAGCGGGACAGTGCGACGGCCGCCGGAACGAGCAGCGCAGCGGCCGCCACGGCATACCGCCACCGGCCGCGGCCGCGTGTTCTCAGCAGCACGATGACGGCGAGCCCCGCGTACAGGGCTACGGACGCCCCGACGTGCCCGGACGGGAAGCTGGACGTCGGGGGCGCGCCGTCCAGGCGCGGGACTTCGGGACGCGGCCGTCGTACGAGCGCCGTCACCAGCAGGAACACGGCCGACTGCGCAGCGACCGACGCGGCGAGGAACAGGGCCTCGGCACGCCATGCGACGCGCGGCAGAACGAGCAGCGCCCCGACGCAGACCAGGGTCACGCCGATGATGCCCTCCGTCCCGGCCAGCACGGAGAGCCCCCGCGTGACGGCCGTGAGGGGTGGAACGCGTTCCTCGGCGAGGTACCGATTGGCCCCCTCCTCCCACGCCAACGGCCCTCGGGCCGCGGACGTGTCCGTGATCACTGCTCCCAGGCCCACCATCAGGGCCGCCTGGACCGGCAGGAGCAGCAACGGCCATGCCCTCCCCCACGCGGCCGGGCCGCTTTGTCGCCTCATGGGGGGTCTTGTTGCCCCGGCGGGCCAGATGATGCGCCCGCCGCGACCGGGCCCGGTATCGGCGTGGTCGCTGACCGGGGGAAGTACGGGTGTGCGGGGCCCGTTTGGATCCGGCGATCCCGATCAGACGAGGGAGACGTACGGGGTCCGCCATCCCCCGGGCGGTGATCGGCTGTGTCGGGTGGCGAGAGGGGCCGCGCCGAGGGGGCGAAGCTCGTGAGGGGTGAGCGCGTGGAGAGAGAGAAGGGGTCCCGTATGGCGGCTTATGGAGGACGTCGGCGCGGTGCGGGCGACGGCGCGGCGTCGGTGGGGCGTGACGTCGTACTGGCGGTGGGACTGGTGGGGATCTGCCTGGGTGGGTCGGCTCTCTTCGTCAGGACGGCCGCGGCGGCGGGCGGCGGCGTACCGGTGATGCCGATCGTCACGATGACCGTGCTGGCCGCAGGGGTGGCGTTGGCACGGTGGAGTGTGGCTCCCGGCCGGCGCCACTCCCCCGCGCGCGGGCCGGGCTCGCGCGAGCCGGTGGGGCCGGGTGTGCCGTCGCCCTACGCTCCGTCGCCCGCCGGGGCGGAGGCCGAGCCACAGACGGCCGCCCTGCCCGAGGTGGGCTCCGAGGCTCTGGACCACGCGGCGGTGGACCCCGACGGCTTCGAGCACTCGGTCGCCGCCTTGTGCGCGCGTGACGGCTGCCCCCGGGTGGAAGTGGTGGGCGGTGCAGGAGACTTGGGGGCCGATGTGATCGCCACGACGGAGGAGGGTCTGCGCGTGGTCATCCAGTGCAAGCGCTACGGAGAGGGCAACCGGGTCGGTTCGCAGGACCTCCAGCGCTTCGGCGGCACCTGTTTCGCCGTCCACGAGGCCGATGTGGCCGTCGTCGTGACCACCAGCGCCTTCACCGCTCCGGCCGCGGAGTACGCCGCCGCCTGCGACATCGTCTGCGTCGACGGCGAAGACCTGGCCGCGTGGACGGAGTCGCGGACACCTCCTCCGTGGGAGGCCGCCGCTGCGGCACGTGTGGAGGAGCGGGCGGAGGGGGCGACGGGTGCCGGCGCTTAGGGACGGGCGCGCCGCCCGGGGCCACTTCGTCCGGTTCACCGGTGCCCTCGGCGGCGTCGGCGTCGTCGACATCGGCGGCGTCGGCGTCGGCGTCGTCGACATCGGCGGCGTCGGCGGTGCAAGCCGGAGGAGTCCCCTGCCCGCCCGACCGGAGCGTCGCAGCTCGCTTCTCCATGGCTGAGGCGGAGACGTCCGAGCCGGTCCGCCCGGGTGACGTCGGGCCGCGTCGCGACGCGCACGGGCGGACCGCCGGTCTACCCTTCAGTCCCATCGCCCCGGAGGAGCGGTAGATGACCGATACGCCGACTCTCGACCTCGGACCACAAACCCGGATCGTGGCCCGCCTCGCCGCAGACGTCCCGGACGCCCGGCTCGCCGACCCGACACCTTGCCCCGATTACGCGGTCAGTGACCTGCTGGGACACCTCGCGGGTCTCGCCGCCGCTTTCTGCGACGCCGCCCGCAAGGACATGGGCCCCATGACGGACACACCCCCCGACCCAGCCGCGTCGTCCCTGCCCGAAAACTGGCGTGAGGAGCTGCCCCGGGTCCTCGGCGAACTGGCCGAAGCCTGGAGGAACCCTGCCGCCTGGACCGGTATGACCCGCGCAGGCGGTGTGGACCTGCCGGGCGATGTCGCGGCTGCGGTGGCTGTCGACGAACTGGTGATCCACGGCTGGGACCTGGCCCGGGCCACCGGTCAGGAGTACGCACCTGATCAGGCCGCGCTGCGTGCCTCGCACGCGTTCCTCCTGGCGGCCGCCGAGGACGAGGACCGCGGCGGGGGCATCTTCGGACCGGTCGTGCCCGTACCCGACGACGCCTCGCTGCTGGACCGGGCAGTCGGGCTGAGCGGGCGCGAGCCGGGCTGGACACCTCCGACGTCCCGGTGACGCAAGCGCGCCGCCGTCTTCGGCCGGGCGGGGGGCGGGTGATTATCCGTCAAGCTCCTTTGTCAGTGCTCAGTGCCTCCCCACCAGAATCAACTCATCCGTGTCGTCGACGAGTTCGTGGCGGGATTGAAGGCTGAGTCGGACAGCCTCGGCCATGAGACCCGGATCAGTCTCTCCTCCTTCGACCACAAGGTGGAGAACCTGGTCTGGGACATGGACGTGAAGCATCTGCCGTCCATGCAGGGCCTGCGTTTTCGAACTCCCTGGCGAAGCGAACCGCCCAGACTACGGCTTCCCGGCCGGAAACATCGCCATATGGGATGCGGATTCCCAGGAGGGGGTCAAGGAGGCGATCGGTACCGTGCGCGCTGCCGCCACCAGCTTCCTCCGTGGCCGCGGGAAGGGCGTGCGCGGCACGAAGAATCTGTTCGCGGTCGGCCAGGACGTATCGGTCGACGACGTGCGGGCTCACCTTGAACCGGTCCCCGCCGACAAGCATCGACTCCTGAAGGTCGACACGGAAGTCGAGATACTCGGCCTCATCCCCACCCTGAAGGAAGGCGGGAGCCGTTCGCAACGAGGCGCGTTGGTACACCCGCTGGGGTTGGATCGAGCCGAGGGCCGCGCCGGCGGGCCCCGAGCTCCCGTACGCCTACAACATCCGGCGCAGCACCCTCGACCCGTTGATCAGGTCCCATGCTGCGCAGACCCCTGGCGTCGACCTGCTCCTCGGTCACCAAGTGACCGGGGTGATCCGAGCAGCCGGGCGAACGGTGGGGGTGCGCGCGTCGACACCACAGGGCGAGCGGGAGATCCGGGCCCGCCTGGTGGTCGGCGCCGATGGCAAGGACTCGGCCGTGGCGAAGTTCGCCGGGATGCCTGCTCGGCTGCACGAGAACGCACGGTTCGGCTATCTAGATGCACTTCCGAAACCTTCCGCTGCACGGCGGGGTGGGGCCGACTACCCGCTTCACAGCCGCAAGCCGACCGCACCGGGCGTCGCGCTCATCGGCGACGCCGCCCTGACCGGCGATCCCCTGTGGGGAGTGGGATGCGGGTGGGCTCTGCAGTCCGCGCAATGGCTGACGGAGGCGGTCGCCCAGGCTGCCACCGGTCGGGGTGACCTCGACAGGGCGGTTGCGGTATACGCACGCAGACACCGGCACCGGCTGCGAGGCCACCAGTACCTGGCCGCCGACTTCGCCACGGCTCGACCGTTCAATCCCTTGGAGCGGCTGATGTTCTCGGCGGCGGCACGCGATGCATCGGTGGCGCGGCACATGCATCTGTTCGCATCCCGC
Organism: Streptomyces sp. NPDC054849; assembly: GCF_053610945.1. Taxonomy (NCBI): domain Bacteria; kingdom Bacillati; phylum Actinomycetota; class Actinomycetes; order Kitasatosporales; family Streptomycetaceae; genus Streptomyces; species Streptomyces sp. NPDC054849. The sequence goes on along the minus strand of NZ_JBSGZI010000109.1, from coordinate 9,499 downwards.
CTCATCGGCCCGCTGCGGTTCTTGAGCCCCATAGCCATGGCCAAGGCTTCGGCCGTCAACCTCAGGCATCGCGGGGCGACTGCGCTCACCCCGCGCCCGTCACGCTCAGGGTCATGACCGGCCCCCCTCCCAGGCCACTCGCTTGCGGGAGCCTCCACAGGAAGGAGACGGCTGAACCGGTCCGGGGCCTGCGGAGTGGCCTGGGTACGACACCGCGTGGACCGCGGTGTCGGACGCCGTGTCGCCCGTCCCGCAGTTCACCGGCGGCGTGCCGGGCCGCCTCAGCGCAGGAGATCTGACGCGGACATCTTGACGCGAGCCGTCCATGCGCCTTGAATCAAGTATTGAATAAAGGGGCCCGGACGGCCCGCTTCCGCGTTCACTCCCTGGCGGCGGCCTGTTTGTCATGCGCATGCCTACCCTCCTCTCCCCCACCGAAGTCCCCCACACCCGAAGCGATGTGATGACCGTGCATCCCACCTGGCACCGGCGCGCCCTCTTATGCGCCCTCGCCCTCGTCTGCTGGGGCGGTCTGGCCGCCCCCGCCACCGGCGCCGCCGAGCCCGCCCCCAGGCCCGTGGCCGGCGCGGCCGTCACCTTCTCCGACGACTTCGACGGACCGGCCGGAGCTGCCGTCGACCCCGGCAAATGGCAGATCGAGACCGGTGACAACGTCAACAACCACGAGCGGCAGTACTACACGGCGGGCAACCGCAACGCCGCCCTCGACGGACAGGGCCACCTGGTCATCACCGCCCGCCGCGAGAACCCGGCCGACTACACCTGCTGGTACGGCCGCTGCGAGTACACGTCGGCCCGTCTGAACACCGCGGGCCGTTTCACGCAGACTTACGGACACGTCGAGGCGAGACTCAAGGTGCCGCGGGGTCAAGGCATGTGGCCCGCCTTCTGGATGCTCGGCAACGACATCGGCCAGGTCGGCTGGCCGAACTCCGGCGAGATCGACGTGATGGAGAACGTCGGCTTCGAACCGTCGACCGTGCACGGCACCCTCCACGGGCCGGGTTACTCGGGCGCAGGCGGCATCGGGGCGGCGTACTCCCTCCCCGGCGGCCAGGCCTTCGCCGACGCCTTTCACACCTTCGCCGTCGACTGGGCCCCCGACTCCGTCACCTGGTCCGTCGACGGCGTCGTCTACCAGCGACGGACCCCCGCGGACCTGGGCGGGCGCAGCTGGGCCTTCAACAAGCCGTTCTTCCTGATCCTCAACCTCGCGGTCGGAGGCTACTGGCCGGGCGACCCCGACGGCAGCACGGCGTTCCCGCAACAGCTGGTGGTCGACCACGTCCGCGTCACCTCGTACGACGGCAGCCCCGGCGGTCGGACCGGTCAGATCAGCGGGCTCGCGGGCAAATGCGTCGACGTGGCCGGGGCGAACCCGGCCAACGGCACCCCGGTCCAGCTCTACGACTGCAACGGCACCGGCGCCCAGCGGTGGACCCTCGGCTCCGACGGCACCGTACGGGCGCTCGGCAAGTGCCTCGACGTCGCGAGCGGCGGCACCACCGACGGGACCCCGGTCCAGCTCTACGACTGCAACGGGACCGGTGCCCAGCGCTGGGCGGTGTCCGGGGCGCGCGACATCGTGAACCCGCAGGCGGACAAATGTCTCGACGTCAGCGGCGGCAACTCCGCCAACGGGACGCGGTTGCAGTTGTGGACCTGCACCGGAGCCGCTCAGCAGAAATGGACGGTCCCGGCCGGCTGACCCGGCCGTACGCCGGTCCGTCGAACCGACTCGTGCGCTCAGTCACGCTGCCGCGACTGAGCGCACGAGTTGGTCGGCCGCCCCCTGGCCGCCCCCTGGCCGGCGCTGCCCGGCCATCACCCCGACCAGTGGACCGTGCTCTGCGACGAGGGGCGCGGCAGCGCCGGTTCGGAGCGGGCCGCCTCGACCGGCGCGCCTTACGCGGGCCGGCAGGGGATGCTCCCGCTCGCTTGCTTTCGTACGCAGGTGCTGCCACTCGCCTGCCGCCACGCGGGCGCAGTCGAGGCCGGGCACCTCGAAGCGGCCGGTCGCTCATGCGCCCGCCCGCACGCGCGTGCCGCCCCCGGGCAGGGCCTCGGCTTGCAGGGCCGCGGCCGCATGGAGGGCGGCTCCGACGGCCATGGCGTCCTCGTCGAAGACGACGCGGTCGGAGTGGATGTCGGGGGCATGCGCGGGCGGGATGCCGGGCGGGCGCGCTCCGAGGAAGGCCATCGCGCCCGGCACCCGCTGCAGGACGTAGGAGAAGTCCTCGGCGCCCATGATCGGCTCGGGCAGGTGGTGTACCCGGTCGGGCCCGAGGAGCGTGGTCGCGGTGGCGTGGAGGGCCGCCGTGCAGACGGCATCGTTGACCACGGGAGGGTAGCCCTCGGTCAGGATGACGTCGGCGTGCGCTCCGTGAGCGGCGGCGACGTGGTGGGCGATGCGCGTGATGCCGTCGCGTACCAGCTGCCGGGCGGCCGGGGAGAGAGTGCGGAAGGTGCCGCGGATCTCGGCGGTCTCGGGGATGACGTTGGTCGTCGTGCCGGCGTGGATCGAGGCGACGGTGAGCACTGCTGGATCGAAGACGTCGACGGTACGCGTGACCATGGTCTGCAGGGCCTGGACGATCTCGCAGGCCACGGGGACGGGGTCGAGGGCGCGGTGCGGGGCGGAGGCGTGTCCGCCGCGGCCGCGTACGGTCACGTGCAACCCGTCGGAGGCGGCGAAGGTGGGCCCCGGCCGCAGATGCAAGGTTCCGCTGTCGAAGCGCGTGGTGACGTGCAGGGCGAAGGCGGCCTCCACGCCGGTGCCGTCGGCGGTCTCCAGCACTCCCTCGTCAATCATGTGGCGGGCGCCGCCACCGGTTTCCTCCGCCGGCTGGAACATGAAGACGACGCGACCGGCCAGCTGTGAGCGGCGGGCTGCGAGCAGCCGGGCGGCCCCGACGAGCATGGCGGTGTGGGTGTCGTGTCCGCAGGCGTGCATGGTGCCGGGCACCTGGGAGGCGAAGTCCAGGCCCGTCTGTTCTTCCAGGGGGAGCGCGTCCATGTCTGCGCGCAGCAGGACCGCCGGCCCGGGCCGGGCGCCTTCGAGGGTGGCGGTGACGGAGCTCAGGTGGGAGCCGGTGGTCAGGTCGAGCCCCAGCCCGCCCAGCGCCTCCAGGACGGCCTGCTGCGTGCGGGGCAGGTGCTTGCCCGTCTCGGGGAAGCGGTGGATGCGGCGGCGCAGTGCCACGATGCCGGGCAGTGCGGCGTGCGCCTCGGCGAGCAGCCCTTCGAAGGCTCCCCGGGCCGGGGGTTCGCTGTCCGCCGTCGTCACCGCGCCGCCTCCGCCGCGTCCGCTGACGGCCGGAGGGCGCTCGCGTACAGGGTCTGACGGGTGTCCGGCTCGACGAAGCGGCCGGCCGGCGAAGCAACACGCACGGCATCTCCTCCGTGGGATCGGGTCGTACGGCGACAGTCATGTGTGCCACGTATTCCGTGCCGCCACACCGACGACCCGCGTCCGCATCCGCGTCCGGGTCGCCGTAGCAGCCGCGCTGGTGGCTCCACCGGCCGTTCCAGAGGCCCGCGGGGGACCATGCGACGGTCCGGGTGCCGTCGTCGGCGCCGACGACGGCCTTGCCTTCGCTCTTGCCTCCGCCCGTGCCGCCGGGGGCCAGGTAGCGCAAGGTGGTGCGCCGCCCGAGGGCTCTCGCCACCAGCCGGATGCCCCCACGCGTGCCGAGTCGCGTCAGTTCGGCCGGGCCGCCTGCTCCGCCTGCAAGGTGCGCAGGAGATCGAACGCAGGACCGTCCACCGGGCGCTGGGTGTTGCCGAGGGCGATGACGGCGAGCCCCTTCTCCGGGTCGAAGCCCACGAAGGAGGAGAAGCCGCCGGTCCCTCCGTTGTGCCAGATCTGGAGGTGGGCGCCCTGCCGGGGGTGGAGGCGGTGGGCCATCCAGCCGAGGTGCACCCAGGCGAAGGGACTCGTACGGTGCTCGACCGCACGGCTCAGGCGGATCGCCTCGGCGAGCTCCGCAGGACCGCCGTCCAGCTGGGCCCGTACGAAGGCCACCAGGTCGGTCGCGGTCGACCGCAGGCCGCCCGCTCCCGCCAGGTCGGCGAGGTGCCACGGTGTGGCGGGGCGGCCGCGGCGGCCGTGGCCCTGCGCCGATCGTCCCGAACGGGTGCCGTCCACCGTCACGACGGTGTCGGTCATGCCCAACGGGGCGCAGATCTCGCGGCTGATGAGGCTCTCGTACTCCGTGCCCACCCGGCGGGCGAGGGCCAGCCCCAGCAGCCCGGCTCCGAGGTTGGAGTAGCGGAATCGTTTCCCCGGCGTGGCCCCCAGGCGCGTCCCGGCCAGCCCGGACAGCAGGGCGTCGGCCGTGCAGCCGGCGTACGGATCCGGCTTCGACGGGCGCAAGAGAGCCTGCAGCAGCATGCCCCGCGGCAGTCGCGGCAGACCGGAGGTGTGCGTGGCGAGATGCTGCAGGGAGATCTGCCGGCCGTCCCGTGACGGTACGGCCGAACCGTCGGGCAGCAGATCGCCGAGCGGCTCGTCCAGGCCCACCGTGCCGGCGGATGCCAGTCGTGCCAGGGCCAGGGCGGTGAACGGCTTGGTCACCGAGCCGATCTCGAACAGCGTGTCGGGGCCGGGGGTACGGCCGTGGTCCGAGCCGGTGCTTCCGGCACCCCGGATCTCCACGACGTCTTCCACCACCGCGGCCACCACCGCGCCGACGTGCTGCTCGGCCAGCCGGTCCGCGGTCTGCTGGGCGAGGGTTCCGAGTTCTTGTGCCATGCCGACATCATGGCGGCGCGCCTCGTGCGACCAGTGCGCCCTGATGATGATTTCCGGTCGTCGGCACTCCGACTTGAGCAGTATGAGGAGGCGATGACGGCAAGCCCTTCGTACCCGGGGCGCCGTACCGCCTGGGCGCCGCGCAGAGCCCTGGGGGCCAAGGACGCAGGGGCCGGCCGGAAGGCCGGAAGGCCGGAAGGCCGGAAGGCCGGAAGGCCGGAAGGCCGGAAGGCCGGCAGCTCCGCGGGCTCGCAGTGGCCGGTAGCCGCCCCTGCTCACCCGGCCGCATCCGGCAAAGAGGACCCCGCCCGCCGGGTGTCGGCGGCGGGCCCTATCATGACCTCGCTGCAGACCGGGCACCGTGCTCGTCACCGTACTCGGCACTGCACGACTGTCCGCGACAGCGCGGCGCAGTTCTACGCACATGACACCCCATCGACGGCCCCGCCTCGGGACGGGCCGCCGCCCAGCGGCGGCGTGCCCCGCTCTGCGCGGAAATGGGCCGCCGCCTGAGCGGACCGCACGGCCGGGAAACGGCCGCGGCTCGTCCGTGTCCGGAGGGGGCGAAGGCACACAGCAGGGGGGACGGAAGAAGATGAAGGCGTGGGTGGTCCCCGGTTATACGGAGGCCAGAGAACTCGGCTCGGGCGCCAGCGGCCGGGTCGTACTCGCCGTGCACGACGGCACGGGCACGGCGGTCGCGGTCAAGTACCTCAGCGACCGCTTGCGTCGCGATCCGGCGTTCGTACGGGAGTTCCGGGCGGAGGCCCGGCTGCTGGGCGGGCTGCAATCGCCGTACGTCGTCGGGCTGTACGAGTACGTCGAGGCGCCCGACGGCGCCGCCATCGTGATGGAGCTGGTCGACGGCATCGCCCTGCGCGCGCTGCTGTCGCAGGCCGGGAAGACCGACCCCGAGTCGGCCCTGGTCGTACTCAAGGGCTCCCTGCTGGGCCTGGCGGCCGCGCACCGCGCAGGGGTCGTCCACCGCGACTACAAGCCGGAGAACGTCCTGGTCGCCGCCGACGGCTCGTCCAAGCTGGTCGACTTCGGCATCGCCGCGGACCACGGCACGACGCCGGGCGTGGCGGGTACGCCCGCGTACATGGCCCCGGAACAGTGGCAGGGCCGGCCCGCCTCCCCGGCGGCCGACGTGTACGCGGCGACCGCTACCTTCTTCGAGTGCCTCACCGGGCGCAAGCCGTTTGTCGGGGAGAACTTCGCGGAGCTGGCGCTGCAGCACATCGAGGCGCCGGTGCCGGAGACCGAGGCCCCGGAGCCTGTGCGTCCGCTGATCCGCCGGGGCCTGGCGAAGGATCCGGAGGAGCGGCCTGAGACCGCCGAGGCCTTCGTGGCCGAGCTGGAGGGCGTGGCGCTCGCCGCGTACGGGCCCGAGTGGGAGGAGCGCGGACAGCGCAAGCTGGCGGCGCTGGCCGCGCTGCTGCCGCTCCTGTTCCCGTCGGCGGGCGGATCCACCGCGTCCGCCACCGCCTTCGCCACGACCTCGCTGTGGGCACCCGGGCGGCGCGGCTGGCTGAGCGCCGGCGTGGCGCTGGTGCTGGGCCTGGCGCTGGTCTTCACGCATGCCGCGGCCTTGGAGCGGTCGGGTGGAGCGGCGGCGACGAGCGCGTTCGCGACGACCGGCGCGGCTCCGCCTGCGGACGGCCCGGTCCCGTCGTCCTCGGCGTCGGGCTCGCCCTCCGGGTCGCCGTCCCCGTCCCCGTCGGCTTCGCCTTCCGCCTCCGCCTCCGCTTCCGCGTCCGCGAGCACGTCCGCGACGCCCGGGCCGAGCTCCACGTCGACCACCGCACCGACGGGCCCGCCACCGCCCACGCCGTCGCCGACCACCCCCGCCCCGTCGCCCGCGGTGAAGGTCAGGGCCGTGACCGTGACCTCGTTCCGGCAGACCGACTTCAAGGCGGCGCTGGTGACGCTCTCCGTCGACGCGTCCGGTCCGGCGACCGTCCGGCTGGAGTGGTTCAGCAGCGACTCACGAGGCACGCTCGGCGCGTCCGAGGGCTCCATGACCTTCCCCTCCTCCACGGCGGCGACGGCCAGGACCCTCGCTTTCTCGGGGACGGGCTGCTACTGGGGCGTGCGCGCCACGACCACGCCCGTGTCGGGCAACGGGGCCGCGGTCCAGCAGATCCTGATCAAGCGGTGTGAGATCCGATGAGCGACGACGAGATGAACGACGACAACTACAGCGCCACCGTCCTCGGCAGCCACTGGATCAGTGGGCCGCCCGAACGGGCCGATGTGGCCCCCGAGCCTGGCGACATCGCCCCCGACCGGGTCGACGGCTCCGTACTGCGCTTCGGGCCCGGGGTCACCGCGGCCGCCGTGGCACCGTTCACGGTGGTGCCCGGTGCCGGTGGCGGTTCCGGGACCGCCTCCGGGGGCGCGCCCGGCCGCCGGCGTGGTGGTCTGCGGCGGTACGCGCTCTCCGCGGCCGTTCTGGTCGCCGTCCTCGCGTGCCTCGGCTGGCAGCGCTACGGCCCCGGCATCGCGGTACGGGACGTGGCCGTGACCACCGATCCGGCAGGGCCGGCCTGCGGCGGGACCGCCGACATCGTGGCCGTCGTGCGGACGAACGGCCGCCCGGGGACCCTGACCTACCGGTGGGTCCGCAGCGACGGCACCCGCTCCGAGCCGCTGACCGAGCGGGTCGCCGGCGACCGGCGGGAAGCCAGGCTCCACCTGCTGTGGACCTTCCAGGGCGCCGGGAACTACCCGGCCAAGGCTCAGTTGGAGTTGATGGAACCCATCCGACGCACCTCGGCGGCTGCGGAGTTCACCTACCGCTGCGCGCCGTAGCGGCGGCGGCGCGGGCCGTTCGGCAGCTGCGCCGCGGGTCCCGGCGCCCGCGGCGCGCGGGCGGCCGGTCCCGTACCGGCATGGTCCAGGCTCCGTACCGGCATGGTCCAAGCGCGCGTTGGGGTCGCAACGCTTCGCACGGTCGCTGGCGAAGAACTCCACGACCGCACCGAGGCACTTCGGCCAGTGACCCGTGGCTCGGCCCGATGGCCGGACCGCGGCCGCCATGTCGTGCGGACCGCGGTTGCCGTGCCGTACGGACCGCCGCCGCCGAGCCGCCGACGCCCACGACGCCAATGAGGGCTCGTCAACGGGTACTACGGGGTTTGTGCCGGGGTGAACTTCGTGAGGATAAGCAGGGTGTCGACGAGGTCCTCGGCCGGGGCACCGGTGGCCAGGCGGCGCAGCTGCTGCCCGAAGACCAGGGCGACGGCGGCGGCGGCCAGGCGCTCGGGGTCCGGCACGCCCAGTTGGGTCAGGATCCGGGTGGCCAGCAGGTCGTAGGCGGCGAAGCACTCGGCCGCGGCGGCCCGAAGCCGTTCGTCGCGGCCGGCCTGGACGTACAGCTCGAAGGGCGCGATGTGGCGGCTGTCGAAGGCGTTGCCCCCCGCGACCTGCGCCACCACCTCGGCCGCCTGTGCGATGTCGAAGCGCTCGTCGGAGCATGCGTCGGCGAGCGCCGTGAAGTGCCGGGTCTCCTCGGCCACGAAGTGCAGCAGGCTCTCGCGCAGCAGCTCGTACTGGGTGGCGAAGTGGTAGGTGACGGAACCGAGGGAGACTCCGGCCTCCTTGGCGATCCGCCGGTTGGTGACGGCGGCGATGCCGTCCTGCCCGATGATCCGCAGTACGGCGTCGATGATGCTCTGGCGGGTGTCGGAAGCATGGGGCATGGCGTCATTCTGCCCCATCGGCCGGCACGGCCGACCGGGCAGGGCTGGGGAGTTGGGGAAGACCGCGGTGTGGACAAGGGGCGAAGTCATCCCTACTGTTCGTTCGAACGAACAGCTGAAGGTCGCACCGGGAGTTGTCATGGACATAGCAGGTTCGAACGTTCTCCTCACCGGAGCCACCGGAGGCATCGGCGCCGCCCTCGCCGCGCGACTGACCGCGCAGGGGGCCCGCCTCACCATCACCGGGCGGCGGGAGGAAGCCCTCAAGGTCACCGCGGACGCCTGCGGCGCCCGCACCGTGGTCGCCGATCTGGCCGTCCGGTCCGACGTCGTCCGCCTCGCCGAGACCTGCACCGAGGCGGACGTCCTCGTCGCGAACGCCGCTCTCCCCGCCAGCGGCGACCTGCTGGACTACACCGAGGAGCAGCTCGACCGCGCCCTCGACGTCAACCTGCGCGCGCCCGTCCTGTTGTCCCGGCTGCTCGCTGCGGACATGGTGGCCCGCGGCCGCGGCCACATCGTGCTGGTCGGGTCTATTTCGGGCAAGGCGGCGACCAAGTCGACCTCCCTGTACAACGCGACGAAGTTCGGGCTGCGCGGATTCGCCCTCGCGCTGCGCCAGGAACTCAGGGGCAAGGGGGTGGGTGTGTCCCTGGTCCAGCCCGGTTTCGTCCGCGACGCCGGAATGTTCGCGGCCACCGGTGCCGCCACGCCGAACGGCATCAGGACCGTCACGCCCGACCAGGTCGCGGACGGCGTCGTACGAGCCGTCCACCGCGACCGGTGCGAGGTCAACGTTGCGCCGCTGGAGTTGCGGCTGCTGAGCGCCATCGCGGGGCAGTTCCCCGGGTTCGCCGAGCGGGTCCAGGCCCGGGCGGACGTCGACGGCCCCGTGCGGCAGATCGTCGAGGCCCAGCGCTCACGCCGTTAGGCCGTCTCTTTCGGATCTTGCCGGGCCCGCGACGCCCGGCACCGCACCCGGCGGCGTTGTCGGGGCGCCCGAGTACGTCCAGTACACGGG
>NZ_JBSGZI010000108.1:0-26595 GCF_053610945.1 Streptomyces sp. NPDC054849 | reverse complement strand
GGCAGGGCCCCCGGCAACAGCGCCGCAGGTTACAGAGCCACGCCCAGCAAGGCGTCCACGGTGCGGGAGACCAGCCCCGGGGCCGACTCGTCGTCGCCGTCCGAGGCGTTCTGGGCGTCCACCCAGCGGTCCACGGCGGCGAGCGCCGCAGGGGCGTCCAGGTCGTTCGCCAGGGCCTCGCGGACCTCCTCCACCAGCGCGTCCGCCGGCAGCCCGTCCGGCCGGGACACCGCCGCGCGCCACCGCTCCAGCCGGGCCACGGCCTCGGCGAGGACCGCGTCGGTCCACTCCCAGTCCGCCCGGTAGTGGTGCGACAGCAGGGCCAGGCGGATCGCCGCCGGGTCGACCCCGGCCCGCCGCAGCGCCGACACGAAGACGAGGTTGCCCTTCGACTTCGACATCTTCTCGCCGTGCAGCGCCACCATGCCCGCGTGGACGTACGCCCTGGCCATCGGGAACTCGCCCGTCAGGGCCTGCGCGTGCGACGCGCCCATCTCGTGGTGCGGGAACGCCAGGTCGGAGCCGCCGCCCTGGATGTCGAAGCCCATGCCCAGGTGGTCCAGGGCGATCGCCACGCACTCGATGTGCCAGCCCGGCCGGCCGCGGCCCAGCGAGCCGCCGTCCCAGCTCGGCTCGCCCGGGCGCGCGGCCATCCACAGCATCGGGTCCAGCGGGTTCTTCTTCCCGGGCCGGTCGGGGTCGCCGCCCCGCTCGGCCGAGAGCAGCCGCATCGCCTCGGCGTCGAGGTGGGAGACCCCGCCGAAGTTCGGGTCGGACTCGACGGAGAAGTAGGTGTCGCCGTCGAGCTCGTACGCCGCGCCCGCGTCCCGCAGGCGCTCGACCAGCGGCACGATGCCGGGTATGGCCTCGACGGCTCCGATGTAGTGCTGCGGCGGCAGCATCCGCAGGGCCGTCATGTCCTCGCGGAAGAGCGCGGTCTCGCGTTCCGCGAGCTCGGTCCAGTCGTGGCCGTCACGCAGCGCCCGCTCCAGGAGCGGGTCGTCCACGTCCGTGACGTTCTGGACGTAGTGGACCTGCCGCTTGGTGTCGAGCCACACGCGCTGCACGAGGTCGAACGCGTTGTAGGTCGCCGCGTGACCGATGTGGGTCGCGTCGTACGGGGTGATGCCGCAGACGTAGATACGGGCGACGGGACCGGGGGCGAGGGTGATCGTCCCATGGGTCGCGGTGTCGTGGATCTGGAGGTCGCGGCCCTTGCCAGGAAGGGCGGGGACCTCAGAAGCGGGCCAGGCATGCATGTCTCGAGCCTAACCGGACGCATGTTCCGGAAACGAACCGGACCTGCACTGTTGTCTTGATCGGCACTCTTGCGGTCCGGCCGGATCTGTGCGTTCGGCCGATGGCCTGTTCAGACCGGGGGCCAGGGGATCGCGGGCCACTGCCCGGACGGCTGCGGGTGGGTTCCGGTGCGCAGCAGGTGCGCCACCCGCTCCCGTACGGCGGCCAGCTCGGCCTCGGTGATCAGTTCGGCCAGGCGGGTGGCGAGCGGGGCTCCCTCGGCCAGCTCCGCGGCCAGCGCGGCCAGCACCTCGCGTGCCTCGTCCGTCAGCGGCTCCCCCGCCCAGCCCCACAGGAGGGTGCGCAGTTTGTCCTCGGCGTGGAAGGTCACACCGTGGTCGATGCCGTAGAGCCGGCCGTCGGGCGCGGGCAGCAGGTGGCCGCCCTTGCGGTCGCCGTTGTTGATCACGGCGTCGAGTACGGAGAGCCGGCGCAGCCGCGGGTCGTCGGCGTGGACGAGCAGGGCGGTGCGGCCCTCCCCGACCTCGGCGAGGGCGACGGGCTTCCACCCCTCCCCCGCCTCCTCGCCCTCGATCAGCGCGAGGAGGGCGCCCGCCGGGATGCCGTCCTCCACGGCGCCGTCCGTGTCACCCTCGTCCCCCGGTTCGCCTTCCGGGCCCGCCGACTCGATCCACTGCTGGACCATGCCCTCGCCGTACGGTCCGTCGCGCAGCACGGTGGGCGGCACCAGGCCCCATCCGGTGGCCTCGGAGACCAGGTAGGCGGCGACCTCGCGCCGGGCGAGGTTCCCGTCGGGGAAGTCCCACAGCGGGCGCTCCCCCTTGACCGGCTTGTACACGCAGTCGACGCTCACGCCGTCGTGCGTCACGGTGCACAGCAGGACGGCGTTGGACGCCTCGCGGATCCGGCCGACGACGGTCAGCTCGCCCTTGGCGAGCAGTTCCTCCAGCTCCCCCGTGTCCGTCACGCCTGGCGCCGGTAGCCGTTCTGGCGCGGGCACACGTGCCCCTCCGGGTCCAGCGGCAGGCTGCACAGCGGGCACGGCGGGCGGCCCGCGTTGACCACGTCCAGGGCCCGCTTGGCGAAGGCCCGCGCCTGGGCGCCGGTGAGGCGGACCCGCAGCATGGGCGGGCCGTTCTCCTCGTCCTGGAGCAGCCGCTCCTCCGCCTCGGCGAGGTCCTCGTCGGAGTCGGCCTCGAGTTCGACCAGCGCCTGGGCCTCGACGATCATCCGCTGCTCCTCGCCGTCCCAGGCCAGGGCCATGGTGCCGACGCGGAACTCCTCTTCGACCGGGACGTCCAGCGGTGCGGTGTCGGCGGCCTCGGCGGGGGCGACGGCCGGCACCGGGGCGTTGCCGCCGGTGCGCCGCACGACCTCGTCCAGCAGCTCGTCCATCCGCTCGGCCAGTGCCGCGACCTGGGTCTTCTCCAGGGAGACGCTGGTGACGCGGGGGCCGGAGGAGGCCTGCAGGAAGAACGTACGGCGTCCCGGCAGACCGACCGTGCCGGCCACGAAGCGGTCCGGGGGGTCGTAGAGGAACACCTGACGGGGCACGTCCAGTCTCCAAGTCTCGGCGGCAGGGGCACTTCTGCGCCCCTGTGTTGGCCCGTCCACCCTACTGCGCAGGCCGATCATGCCGCGCCCGCGCCGCCTCCCACGACCGCGTTCCCGGCGTCTTCGGCGTCCTTGTCCGATGCGACGGCCTCCGGTACGGCCGGACGCCGCACGAGCGCGCCGAAGTCCCCGGTGTCGCCCAGCCGGAACACGAACGGCCGGGTCGGCGTGTAGCGGATCGCGGTCACCGAGCAGGGGTCGACGTGGATGCGCTGGAAGAGGTCCAGGTGCATTCCCAGGGCGTCCGCGACAAGGGACTTGATGATGTCGCCGTGGGAGCACATCAGGAAGACGGCGTCGGCCCCGTGCTCCTCCTCGATCCGCGCGTTCCACTCCCGTACGGCGTCCACGGCGCGCCCCTGCATGGCGCGCATGGACTCGCCGCCCGGGAAGGCGGCCGCCGACGGGTGCTGCTGGACGATCGTCATCAGCGGCTCTTCGGAGAGCTCGGAGAGTTTGCGGCCCGACCAGTCGCCGTAGTGGCACTCGCCGATGCGCTCGTCGGTGTGCACTTCCAGCTCGGGCCTGGCGGCCAGCAGAGGGGCGAGGGTCTCCCGGCAGCGTTGCAGCGGGCTGGTGACGGCGGCGGCGAGCGGCACCCCGGCCAGCCTCCCGGGCAGCGCGGCGGCCTGCTCGGCCCCGCGCTCGTCCAGGCCCACTCCCGGGGTCCATCCGGCGAGCAGCCCGGCGGTGTTGGCGGTGGACCGCCCGTGACGTACGAGGATCAGCGTGGCCATGGCCCCAGCCTATGCGGTGCCCCCCGCGTGCGGACGGGCGCGGGGCGGGGAAGAATGCCCGCGTGATTGTCGACTGCGCGATCTATCGGGACGGCCGCCGGACCGAGGGGCCCGGGGACTTCTCGGACGCCCTCGCCGAGGCGCGGGCGAGCGGTGACGCCTTCCTCTGGGTCGGCATGTACGAGCCGACGGAGCAGGAGTTCGACCACGTCAGCCGCGAGTTCGGCCTGCACAGGCTGGCGGTGGAGGACGCGCTGAACGCGCATCAGCGGCCGAAGCTGGAGGTGTACGACGACTCGCTGTTCGTCGTCCTGAAGCCGGTGATGTACGACGAGGCCGCCGACACGGTGACCACGGGCGAGTTGATGCTGTTCATCGGCGACTCCTTCGTGGTCACGGTCCGGCACGGCGAGGGAGCCCCGCTGGCCGCCGTACGGCGTCGGCTGGAGCACGAGCCGGAGGTCCTCAGGCACGGTCCGACGGCGGTGCTGTACGCGGTGTCCGACGCGGTGGTGGACCACTACATCGACGTGGCGGCCGAGCTCCAGGCGGACCTGGAGGAGCTGGAGGCGGAGGTCTTCTCCCCGACCCCGTCGGAGTCCAAGAACACCGCCGCCCGGATCTACGGGTTCAAGCGGCAGGTGCTGGAGTTCCGGCGGGCGACGAACCCGCTGCTCCAGCCGATGGACCGGCTCGCGTTCGGGGAGGTCCCCTTCGTCCACGAGCACGCCCAGCCCTTCTTCCGCGACGTCGCCGACCACCTGACCAAGGCGAGCGAGTACATCGAGGGGCTCGACCGGCTGCTGTCGGACGCCCTGGCCGCGCATCTGGCGCAGATGGGGGTCCGCCAGAACGACGACGTGCGCAAGATCTCTGCCTGGGCGGCGATGGCGGCCGTCCCCACGATGGTGGCGGGGATCTACGGGATGAACTTCGACCACATGCCGGAGCTCCGGTCCGCCTGGGGCTATCCGGTGGTGGTGGCGGTCATGGTGGCCGTCTGCCTCGGCCTGCACCGGATGTTCAAGCGCCGGGGCTGGCTGTAGGCCGCCCGGTGGAGCGCCGCGCCGCCGCTATGCGAACTCGGGCGCGGTGGCCGGTGCGCCGCCCAGGGCGTCGCGCCGCTCCGGTGTCCGCAGGTCCACCATCCGGTGCCAGCCGCTGAAGCGCTCGTACCCGTACATCGCGCGGATGCCGGCCGCGACGGCGGCGGCCTTGACGGCGGGCCAGTGCAGCAGCCGTCCCATGTGGTCCATGACGGCGAGGCTCACGTCCCGGTAGACGGCGATCTCGGCGAGCGCGCTCTCGCGCAGCACCCGGTGGATGGTCCGGCCGTGGCCCGCGCGGGCGAGGCGCAGCAGCTCCTCGTGGCAGTAGGCGAGGTGGTTGGCCTCGTCCTGGCTGATCAGGTGGATCGCCTTGCCCACCTCGGGGTGGTCTCCGAAGTACTCGACCAGCATGTCCATCTGGTCGGCTGCGCGCTGCTCGGTGACGCGGCTGTGCGCGAGGTAGACGACGACGTCCTCCTCGGTCAGCGCCTCCTCGCGGCGCAGCTTGTCGTGCGCGAGACCGATGCCGCGGCGCTCCAGCAGCATCGTGTAGTCGGTCTCGGGCGGAACGGGGACGGGCGGCAGGCCCCTCCTGCGGAGCAGGGCGCCGAAGATGCGGCCGTGCTTGTCCTCGTCCGCGCCGTGCCGGGTGATCTTGGGCGTGAGGTCCCGCATGGCGTCCGGCACCAGGGCCGCGATGCGGGCGTTCTCCCACCCGCCCTGGGCCTCCCCGTTGGCGGCGATGGAGCAGAACAGCTGGAAGGAGTCGTCGTGGTCGACGATCTCCTGGAACAGGCTGCGGGCGGAGAGCATGCACCGAGTCAAACGCCGGCCGGCGGGGCGGGCAACCGATACGTCGCACTACTCGTCCGAATGAACGAAATCAGGCGAGGGGCCGACGTGCGTAACCCGGCGGGCGCCCGGGGCGTTGTTGGCTGTGTCGGCCGTGGCGGGGAAGACCCCCGAGCCCCCACCACGGCCGCAGAGCTTTCCGCGGCACCCGGCTCAGGCGAGGCCCGCGCGCTCCATCGCCTCGGTGCCGGCGCGCAGGGCGGCGATCCGCTCGTCGAGCGTGAATCCCGCCGGGGCCAGCGTGAGGGTGGTGACCCCCGCCTCCGCGTAGGCCCGCATCCCGTCGGCGATCCGCTCGACCGGGCCGAGCAGGGTGGTCGAGTCGATCAGCGAGTGGGGGACGGCCTCGGCCGCGCCGGCCTTGTCGCCCGCCAGGTACTTGTCCTGGATCTCGGCGGCTTCCTTCTCGTAACCCATCCGCTGGGCCAGCTGGTTGTAGAAGTTCTGCTTCCGGCTGCCCATGCCGCCCACGTACAGGGCGGTGTAGGGGCGGAACATGTCCGCGAGCGCGTTGACGTCCTCACCGAGGGCCAGCGGCACGGTCGGGCAGACGTCGAAGCCCGCCATGGTCAGCCCGGCCTTCTCGCGGCCCGCCCGGATGTGGGTGAGCGCGGTGGCCTCCAGGTGCTCGGCGGCCGGGAAGATCAGCAGGGCGCCGTCGGCGATCTCGCCGGTCTGCTCCAGGTTCTTCGGCCCGATGGCGGCGATGTAGAGCGGGATGTGCTCGCGTTCGGGGTGCACCGTCAGCTTGAGCGGCTTGCCCGGTCCGCCCGGCAGCGGCAGGGTCCAGTGCTCGCCCTCGTATGAGAGCCGCTCACGGGTCATCGCCTTGCGGACGATCTCCACGTACTCGCGGGTCCGTGCGAGCGGCTTGTCGAACTTGACGCCGTACCAGCCCTCGGAGACCTGCGGGCCGGAGACGCCGAGGCCGAGCCGGAAGCGGCCCTTGGTGAGCGAGTCGAGGGTCGCCGCCGTCATGGCGGTCATCGCGGGCTGCCGGGCCGGGATCTGCAGGATCGCCGAGCCGACGTCGATGCGTTCGGTCTGGGCGGCGACCCAGGCGAGCACGGTCGGGGCGTCGGAGCCGTAGGCCTCGGCGGCCCAGCAGACGTCGTAGCCGAGGCGGTCGGCCTCCTGGGCGACGGCGAGGTTGTCGGCGTCCATCCCCGCGCCCCAGTAACCAAGATTGATGCCGAGCCGCATGTGTCGTCCCCTTACCGGTTTACCGATCAGTAACGTAGGTCTGCGGGGGACTGTAGCGCGCCAGGGTCCTCTGCGTCAGCGCCCCAGTAGTCTCAGCGCTCATGGAGCAGAGGCATCTCGGCCGCACCGGACTGCGCGTCTCCCGGATCGGCCTCGGCACCCTCACCTGGGGCCGCGACACCGGTGAGGAAGCCGCCGCCGAGCAGGTGAAGACCTTCTGGGAGGCGGGCGGCACGCTCGTCGACACCGCCGACGTGTACGGAGGCGGCGCGGCGGAGTACCTCCTCGGGCAGCTGGTGGGCGGGCTCATCCCGCGCCGGGACCTGGTGATCGCCACCAAGGCGGGCAGCGTGCCGGACCCCGACCGGAGGTTCGACGGCTCGCGCGGGCACCTCCTCGCCGCCCTGGACGCCTCGCTGGACCGGCTGGGCACCGACTACGTCGACCTCTGGCAGGTGCACGCCTTCGACCCGGCGACGCCGCTGGAGGAGACTTTGCAGACGCTGGACCTGGCGGTGAGCAGCGGCCGGGCCCGGTACGCCGGGGTGTCCAACTTCTGCGGCTGGCAGCTGGCGAAGGCGGCGACGTGGCAACTCGCGGCCCCCGGCGTCCGGACCCGGATCGCCTCGACCCAGATGGAGTACTCCCTGTTGCAGCGCGGCGTGGAACGGGAGGTGCTGCCGGCCGCACTGGACCTCGGGATCGGCCTGCTGCCCTCCTCCCCGCTGGGGCGCGGAGTGCTGACGGGCAAGTACCGGGACGGCACCCCCGCGGACTCCCGGGGCGCCTCGGAGTCCCTGGCCGCCTTCGTGGACCCGTACCTCGACGAGGCGGCGGGCCGGATCGTGGACGCGGTGGTGACGGCGGCCCAGGGACTGGCCGTGACCCCGCTGCAGGTGGCCCTGGCGTGGATCCGGGACCGGCCCGGGGTGGTCGCGCCGATCGTCGGCGCGCGGACATCGGCGCAGCTCGCGGCGGCGTTGTCGGTGGAGGCCCTTAGTCTTCCCGAGGAGATCTGCCGGGCGCTGGACGATGTTTCGGCTCCGGTGCACCGCTACCCCGATCAGGACTGGAGCACGCTGTGAGTACGGACCGCCAAGCTGCCGGACCCGCTGCCGCGCAGGACCCGGCAGCCCCCACGGCGGCCCCCGACCCCGTCCCCACCCCGGGTCCGGCACCCGCCGAAGCCCCGGCCACGCCGGCGGAATCCGGCGTGGCCGGTCCGGAGGGGGCGGCGACGGAGCCCGCGCCGCCGGCCGCCGAAGCCGGGGCCACCCCTGCGGAACCCGGCGAGGCCGGGGAACCGGAGGCTCGACCCCGGGCGGACCCCGCCGACTCCGGTGAAGCCGAGGGGCGCGCGTCGGAGCATTCGCACGACGAAGCCACGGACCGGTCTCCGGAGGCGGATCCTCAGCCGGCCGAGGGCGCGGAACACGGCGAGGACGTGAGTCCCGGAGAGGACGCCGGGGTGGGGGCACAGCCCCTGGACGGCGGAGCCGAGGACGGGGGGCCGGGGGCGGAGCCTCCGGTTTCGGGAAGGGGCGGGGTGGGGGAAAGCCCCGCAGGGCCCACCCCCGACCCGGAGAAGCCGGCGCTCAGCGAGGCCGCGGCCGAACTCGCCGCCCAGAAGATCGAGCGGGAGCGGATCGCCCGCCGCAAGGCCGAGCGGGAAGCCCCCGTCGAGGCCGGCGCCAAGCTCAGCGGAAAGGCCGCCGACCTGCTGGCCGCCGTACGGGCCGTGGAGAGCGGTGCGAAGCCGGCCTCCGTGTACTTCGACGAGCCTCCGGCCGCGCCCCGCAAGGCGGCGCCCCAGGCTCCCCCGGCACCCCGTCCGACTGCCCCGGCGCCGACGACCGCGGCCGCACCGTCCGCCGACGCCGTCGACGGCGTACGGGCCGTCCTGGCCCGAGGTGGCGCCCCCGAGACCCTGGCCGTCGCCGCCGCGGCGGCCCTCGGCGAGGACGCCGCCGAGCAGCTCGCCGAGAACCCCTGGCGGCTGCTGGCGGTCCCGGCCGTGCGCCCGGCCCAGGCCGACGGCTTCGCACGCGCTCTGCCGGGCCCCGAGGCGGGCCCCGGGGACGAGCGCCGCACCACCGTGTTGGTGGGCTGGCTGCTGACCCAGGCAGGGCTCAAGGGGCACACCGCCCTGGAGGCCCCGGTGCTGGAGAAGGCCCTGGCCCAGTACGGGGTACCCGAACCGGCCGCAGCGCTGGAGCAGGCCATCGCCGAGGGCTCGGTGCTGGTCTTCCACGAGCCCCTGGGCCCCCCGGTGGGCAAGAACGCCCAGGACTCCCAGGACTTCCAGGACGCAGAGGACGCCCAGGCCGAGGAGCAGCCTGTACGGGTCCTCGTGGGCCTGGAGGCTTCCGCCATGGCCGAGGAGAGCCTGGCCGACGGCCTGGCCCGGGTGGCCAGCACCTTCGAGGGCCCGGCGGACTGGGAGCAGGCCGCCGGGGCCGCGCCGACCCCGTCCGCCGCCGAGCTGATCCGCGCGGTCGCCGGGCACGGCCTGGTCACCCACACCGGCGGCGAGGCGGCCCGCGCCGAGCCGGTCGCGCTGGCCGCGGCGGCCCGGGAGCTGGGCCTGCGCGTCTGCCTGGCCGCGCACGCCCCGAGCGGCCCGGACGCCGTGACCGTGGCGGGGCTGCTGTCCGGGGCCGAGGGGCCCGGGCGGGATGCGGACGGACAGTTCGCGCTGGACCTGCTCGTGGTGCTGGACGCGCCTCAGCTGGACGTGGAGGCCGCGGCCGCGCTGGTGGAGTCCGTCCCGGACGGGGCCCGGCTGGTGCTCTCCGGGGATCCCGGCGTGCTCGGATCCGCCGGGGCCGGCCGGGTCTTCGCCGATGTACTGGCGGCCCGGACCTTCCCGCAGGTGGTCTCCCGGACCCCGGACCCGGGCCCCGTCGGCGAGCTCGTCTCCGGCATCGGGATCGGGGAACTCCATCAGGTCGACGCCCCCGGCAAGGAGGTCGTCATCGTCCCGGTGCACGACGCCGGGGAGGCCGTCCATCGCGCCGTGCAGCTGGTGGCCGAGTCGGTGCCGCGGGCCTTCGGCATCCCGGCGGACAGTGTGCAGGTGATCACCCCGGGCCACGGCGGCTCCGCCGGCACGCGGGCGCTGAACGCCGCCCTCAAGGAGCGGCTGAACCCGGGTCCCGGCCGGTTCGGCGGCTTCGACCCCGGCGACCGGGTCGTCCACGTGCCGTCCGCCGGGCGGGCACTGCCGGCCCGGGTGGTGTCGGCCGACGCGCAGGGGCTGCACCTGGAGCGCGCGGGCGCGCGGATCGTCGTGCCGAAGGAGCTCGTCGAGTCGCAGGTGCGCCACGGCTGGGCGGTGACGGCACATCAGGCCGTGGGGACGCGCTGGCCCGCGGTGGTCGTCGTACTGCCGGGTGACGCGGCGCAGGCACTGTCGCGGGACTGGGTCTACACGGCGTTCAGCCGGGCCGGGCGGCACCTCTCCGTGGTGCACGGCGTGGACCAGGCGCTGCCGCGCGCGGTGGCCGAGGTGCTGCCGAAGCCGCGTACGACGCGGCTGACGGGCCTGCTGACGGCTCTCGCGGCGGCGGGCGCACAGCCGGAGTAGCCCGGGTGGCCGGAATCATCGGGACGGCCGACCGTGGCCCCTGCCCTGCGGGGGCCACGGTGTCCGGCACGCGTCCCTCAGGCCGTGGTCAGGCCGGGGTGAGCCCCGGCGCCGCGGCCCTGCCCTCACCCTCGGTCTCGCTCCCGCCCTCGTCGAACTCGTCCGTCTCCTCGTCGAAGACGGAGCTGACGTCGAACCGGTGCAGCACGTCCTGCGGATCGATGTGACCGAAGGGCGAGCCCAGCCACTCCCCCGGTTCCGCCATCTCCTCCGAGGCCGCGATCCAGAGGGTGGAGTCACCCTCCTCCAGCCCGAAGTCCTTGAAACGGGAGGCGATTTCGTCGGGCTCGTACTCCCCGAAGAGGACGCCCAGCGCCTCGGCGGTGCCGCCGTCGTGGACGAATCCGGCGTCCCGGTCGTGCGCGGCGACCCGCTCGGCCTGGGCGATCAGCCGCGACGGTTCGACCACCGCGTAGTCGCGGCGGATGAGCACGCTGAAAGCGGCGGGCTCGGCGGGGCCGGTGTACGGGACGCCGTCCTCGGGCGTGGGGATCTCGAAGGGGGTGACCTCGTCATGGCGGTCGTAGAGGAGCTCGTCGTACTCCTCGGCTGCGGCGGCGAGTTCGTTGAACGCGGCGTAGACGTCCGGGTCCTCGTCGCCGGTCCTGCGCTCGACCGCGGCGAGGTGACGGTCGAGAGCGGCCTTGACCGCCTCGGCGGCGGCGCGTACCTCGGCAACAGTGGGCAGAGCGGCATCAGACATAGAGCAGACGCTATCCGTAGCAGGGCTCTGCCCGCACAATAGATGCGATGCCGGAATACGAATTTGTCGACGTGTACGTGCCCCGCGGCGTTCCTCGCAAGGAGGCGACCCGCCTGCTGACCGATCATGCCGAGTACGGGAACTGGGAACTCGACCGGCTGAGCCTGCACCGGGACGGCAGCCGTCGTGTGCGACTGCGCCGCCGGATCATCCGTCAGGTCCGCGCGACCTGGTGATGTGGACCGGGGACGCCTCCCGGCGGTGACCAGGCGGCGTCCCCGCTCTGAGCAGCCGTCAGGCGGCGTTGCGGGCGCGGCGGTAGAGCACCGTACCGGCCAGCAGCAGCCCGCCTGCGAGCGGGAGGCCCGCGGTGAGGACGTCACCGGAGCCGGTGGCCGCGAGACCCGCCGGCTGACCGGGGGTGCCGTTGCCGATCTCCGTGCCGGTTCCCGGGCCGGGGTGCGTGACCGGGGTGACCGGGGTGACACCCGTGCCGGGGTTGGCCGGCGTGCCGGGCGTACCCGTTCCCGGCGTCCCGGGGGTACCGGGGTTTCCGGGGTTTCCGGGGTTTCCGGGGTTTCCGGGGGTCTGACCACCCGGGTTGCCGGGGGTACCCGGGTTGCCGGGGGTGCCCGGGTTGCCGGGGGTGCCCGGGTTGCCGGGGGTCTGACCGCCCGGCGTACCGGGATGGCCCGGGGTCCCGGGGGTTTCGCCGCCCGGGTTTCCGGGAGTGCCGGGGTTCCCGGGGGTCTCGCCACCCGGCGTGCCGGGGGTTCCGGGATGTCCCGGATTGCCCGGGTGGTCGTCGCACGGCTCGTCCCCGCCGCCCGGGTGACCGGGATGTCCCGGGTGGCCGGGGTGGCCGGGGTGACCCGGATGGCGGGGCTTGCTCGGCTTGCCGGGCTTGTCGTGGCCCCACCCGTTGGAGCAGTGGTTTCCGAAGGCCGGATTGAGGGCCCCCACCACGTTGACCGTGTTCCCGCAGGCGTTCACCGGTACGTCCACGGGCGCCTGCACCGTGTTCCCGGACAGCAGGCCCGGAGAGTTCGCGGCATGCCCGGAGGCGCCGGAGTCCGCGTGTGCGTGGCCCCCGCCCAAGGCGAGGACACCTCCCGCGGCAGCCATGGTGATCAGGGTCTTCCTGGTGACCTGTGCCGGTCGTCGCATCTGTACTCGTCCCCTGGTGTGTGCGTTTTCGGCCGCCGCTGGGCGGCCTGGCCGTCCAGGCTCCCCCGCCTGGTACGCCGAGAGTGGAAATCCGGGCCGGAAAGCCCGGTGGCCCCGGAGCGCTGGAATGCGCTCCGGGGCCGAAGACTTCAGACGCGTCAGGCGTTGACGCAGGTGTTGCCGAAGGCCGGGTTCAGCAGGCCGATGACGGAAACGGAGTTACCGCACACGTTCACCGGGATGTGGACCGGAACCTGGAGCACGTTGCCGGACAGGACACCGGGCGAACCGATGGCCGCACCCTGCGCCGCGGCGTCGGCGTGAGCCAGACCCGCACCCGCGAGAACCAGGCCACCAGTGGCAGCCGCAGCGGCGACAACCTTCTTGATCATTGTTCCTCCTAGTAGGCAATTGCGGTCCCAGCCGCGGACCGCACCACCTGTAACGAGGAGGGATCACCGGGGCTACGAGCGTATGAGTGCATTCACTCTTCTCAGTGGAATGCGCACACCTTCCCGAATCTCAGGCGTTGTCGATGAATCGGTCGAGCACCCGCACGCCGAACTTCAGTCCGTCCACCGGCACCCGCTCGTCCACGCCGTGGAACATCCCGGCGAAGTCCAGCTCCGGCGGCAGCTGCAGCGGTGCGAAGCCGAAGCAGCGGATGCCGAGGTCGTCGAAGGACTTGGCGTCCGTGCCGCCCGAGAGCATGTACGGGACCGCCCGCGCGATCGGGTCCTCGGCCTTCAGGGCGCTCTGCATGGCGTCCACGAGACGACCGTCGAAGTCCGTCTCCAGCGCCTTGTCCCCGTGCACGTCCTCCCGCTTCACGCGCGGGCCGAGGATACGGTCCAGGTCGGCGAAGAACTCGTCCTCGTAGCCCGGCAGGAAGCGGCCGTCCACGTGGGCCGTCGCCTGGCCGGGGATGACGTTGACCTTGTAGCCGGCGCCGAGCATCGTCGGGGCGGCGGAGTTGCGCAGCGTCGCGCCGACCATCTTGGCGATGCCGCCGAGCTTGGCGAGCGTGGCGTCCATGTCGTCCGGGTCCAGGGGGGTCCCGAGTGCGTCCGAGAGCTCGTCCAGGAAGCTGCGTACGGTCTTGGTCACGCGCACCGGCCACTGGTGACGGCCGAGCCGTCCCACGGCCTCGCACAGCTCCGTGATGGCGTTGTCGTTGTTGGTCATGGAGCCGTGACCCGCGGTGCCCTCGACCGTGAGCCGCATCCAGTGCATGCCCTTCTGGGCGGTCTCCACGAGGTAGAGCCGAAGGTTCTCGTTGACCGTGAAGGAGAAGCCCCCGACCTCGCCGATCGCCTCGGTGACGCCCTCGAACAGCCCCGGGTGCTTGTCGACGAGGTGCCGGGCCCCGTAGATGCCGCCCGCCTCCTCATCGGCGAGGAACGCCAGCACGATGTCCCGCGGGGGCTTGCGCCCGCTGCGCATCCGGTCGCGTACGACGGCCAGCGTCATCGCGTCCATGTCCTTCATGTCGACGGCGCCGCGGCCCCATACGCAGCCGTCGGCGATCTCGCCCGCGAACGGGTCGTACGTCCAGTCGGCGGCGTTGGCCGGAACCACGTCGGTGTGCCCGTGGATCAGCAGCGCCGGCCGGGAGGGGTCCTCCCCCTCGATCCGCGCCACGGTCGAGGCGCGCCCCTTGTGCGATTCGAAGATCTGCGGCTCCAGTCCGACCTCGGCGAGCTTCTCCGCGACCCACTCCGCCGCCTTGCGCTCCCCGGGGCCCGAGTGGTCTCCGTAGTTGCTGGTGTCGATCCGGATGAGATCCCGGCAGAGGTCGACTACCTCGTCCTCGCCGGAGACGGTCCTGCCCGCGCTCGACTCGCTCACGCTGCTTCCTCCCACTGATCGGTACCGAACGCCCCCATCCTCCCGCTCCGGGCCGCTCTCCCCAAGGGCGATCCCCGGCCGTCGGGGGGTGTGATCGGGGACCCCGGAATGTTTGGTAATGTTTTCCACGTCGGAACGGCCCGCGAGGGACGCGAGACAGACACCTTGTCCGGGTGGCGGAATGGCAGACGCGCTAGCTTGAGGTGCTAGTGCCCTTTATCGGGCGTGGGGGTTCAAGTCCCCCCTCGGACACTTACGGCGAAAGGCCGGTCGGGAGAAATCCCGGCCGGCCTTTCGTGCGTCCAGGCGTCGCGCACGGCCGGCGGTCCGCAACGGGGAACAGAACGCCGACGCCCCCCGCGCGGAAGGGATCTCCGGCGCGGGGGGCGTCGTGGGCCGTGGGGGATCAGCGGCGGGACGCGGCGAGCTCGGCCACGCGGCCGCGGACCAGGAACCAGCCTCCTACGAGGGCGGCGCCGATCAGCGGGACGCACATGACCGTGGTGCGGCCGACGCCGCCGTCGCACCACATCAGGACCAGGACCGCGAGCAGGAAGGCCAGCGTCACGAGCTGCGTGTACGGGGCCCAGGGAAGCTGGTAGGACGGCCGCTCCAGGTGGCCCTGCTGCGCGCGGCGCCAGAAGAAGAGCGAGCAGAGCATGACCATGCCCCAGGTTCCCAGGATGCCGAGCGAGGCGAAGTTGAGGACGATCTCGAAGGCCTCCCCGGGCATGAAGTAATTCAGGCCGACGCCCGCGATGCCGAAGGCGGCGGTGAACAGGACGCCGCCGTAGGGGACCTTGCCCTTGTTCATGCGGGCGGTGAACTTCGGCGCGGAGCCGGACATGGCCATCGAGCGCAGGATGCGGCCGGTGGAGTAGAGGCCGGAGTTCAGGCTGGAGAGGGCCGCGGTCAGGACGACCAGGTTCATGACGCCGGCGGCGCCGGGGACGCCGAGCTTGTCGAAGACCGTGACGAAGGGGCTCTGGTCGGAGCTGTAGGCGGTGTGGGGCAGGAGGAGGGCGAGGAGGACGACGGAGCCGACGTAGAAGAGGCCCACGCGCCACATGATCGAGTTGATCGCCTTCGGCATGATCTTCTCGGGGTTCTCGATCTCGCCGGCGGCGACGCCGCAGAGCTCGACGGAGGCGTAGGCGAAGACGACGCCCTGGATGACCAGGAGCATCGGGAGCATGCCGGAGGGGAAGATCCCGCCGTTGTCCGTGATGGTGGACAGGCCGGGGGTGTGGCCGCCGATCTCGTGGCTGGTGGCGACGAGCCAGATGCCGACGATCAGGAAGACGACCAGGGCGGCGACCTTGACCAGGGAGAACCAGAATTCCATCTCGCCGAAGTACTTCACCGAGATCAGGTTCGCGGTGAGGACGATGGCGAGGGCGATGAAGGCGAGGACCCACTGGGGGACGTCGGTGAACAGCGACCAGAAGTGCGCGTAGGTCGCGGCGGCCGTGATGTCGGCCACCGTGGTCGTGGACCAGTTCAGGAAGTACAGCCAGCCGGCCGTGTAGGCGCCCTTCTCCCCCATGAACTCACGGGCGTAGGAGACGAAGGCCCCGGAGGAGGGGCGGTACAGGACGAGCTCGCCGAGCGCACGGACGACGAAGAAGGCGAAGACGCCGCACACCGCGTACGCGATCGCGAGTGAGGGGCCCGCGCCGGCGAGGCGGCCGCCGGCGCCGAGGAACAGGCCGGTGCCTATCGCCCCGCCGATCGCGATCATGTTGATGTGGCGGGACTTGAGGTCCTTGCTGTAGCCCTCGTCACCGGCGTCGACATGGCGGGAGGACGCCGGGGCGGGAGCCTCGGTCAAGGTGCGGTCACTCAGGTCACTCATGTAGGACTTCGCCTTCGTGGGGGGGTCGGACGGCAGGTCCGTTCCGCGGCGCAGGAGAGCTGGGTGGTGTCCCCTGTGTCGCGGTCCGGTGATTTTGTCGCCCCAGGAGACCATGAGGGTCCGCCACCGCCAAAACCGGCCCCCTGCACGCCCAAGCCCCCGACGACCTTGGAAACGGTTGTCGGGGGCTTCGCAGGCGCTGGAAAGGCAGGTCAGTCGACGAGAGTGGCGTCCGCCGCCTGGTCGAGGCGGAAGGCCTCGTTCCCCAGGCCGATACGGGCATGCACCTCGGGCCGGCTGCGGCGCAGCACCGCTCCGTAGGCCAGGCCGATCACGACGGCGGCGCCGATGACGCCGGGCAGCACCCAGCTCAGCACGGAGCCCTGCTCGGCGCCGACCAGGACGCCGAAGTCCTTGACGGTGTAGACGGCGATGCCGAGCAGCGCGACGCCGGCGGCGCCGGCCGCGACGAGGCGCCAGATCTGGGCGCCGGCGGTGCCGCGGCGGACGAAGAAGGCGATGACGGCGAAGGAGGCGGCGGCCATGAGCAGGGTCACGCCGAGGGCGCCGACGCTGCCCATCCAGGTGAACAGGTGCAGTACGGGCGCGGTGGGGTCGGGGAGCTGCACCGCGAGGGAGGGGTCGGCGGGCGCCTTGTCCTCGGAGAGGGCGAAGGCGATCACGACGAGGGTGGCGACGCCGGTCTGCAGCAGGGAGCCCGTGGCGGGGGCGCCGGTGCCGGCGTTGGTCCGGCCGAATGCGGCCGGGAGCAGGCCCTCGCGGCCCATGGCGAAGGCGTAGCGCGCGACCACGTTGTGGAAGCTGAGCACGGCCGCGAACATGCCGGTCACGAAGAGGACGTGCAGGACGTCGGTGAAGGTGGCGCCGAGGCGGCTCTCGGTGAGCTGGAAGAGCAGGCCGGGGCCGGCCTCGGCGGAGGTCTTGACGACCTCGGCGGGGCCGGTGGCGACGGTGAGGGCCCAGGCGCTGAGGGCGAAGAAGAGGGCGACGAAGCCGACGGCGAGGAACATCACCCGCGAGACGACGATGTGCGGCTTGCTCGTCTCCTCGGCGTACACCGGGGACTGCTCGAAGCCGACGAAGGCCGCGATGCAGAAGCAGAGGGCCGTGCCGAAGCCGGCTCCGCTGAGGGTCTCGGGGTTGAAGGCGTGCAGCGAGAGGCCTTCGGCGCCGGGCTCGGCGAGGGCGGCGACGTCGAAGATGACGACGAGGGCGCACTCCACGAGGAGGAGGATGCCGAGGACCTTGGCGTTGAGGTCGATCTTGAGCCAGCCGAGCGCGCCGGTGAGGGCGACGGCGAGCAGGGCCGGTATCCACCAGGAGAGCTCGATCTCCAGGTAGGTGGCGAAGAGGCCGGATATCTCGAAGCCGAGGATGCCGTAGACGCCGACCTGCATGGCGCTGTACGCGACGAGGGCCACGAGGGAGGCACCGGCGCCGGCGGTGGGGCCGAGGCCGCGGGCGATGTACGCGTAGAAGGCGCCGGCGTTGTGGACGTGCCGGCTCATCTCGGCGTACCCGACGCTGAAGAGCGCGAGGACGGCGCCGAGGATGACGAAGAGCAGCGGCTGGCCGACGATGCCCATCACGCCGAAGGTCGTGGGCATGACACCCGCGACCACCATCAGGGGCGCGCTGGCGGCCAGTACGGAGAGCAGCAGGCCGGCGGTGCCGAGCCGGTCGGCGCGCAGCGCCCGGTCCTGGCCCTTGTACGTACGGATCTCGGCCGGGTCTTGGAGCGTGGAGGATCTGCCCGTCGGCATGGCGGCGTCCTTTCGGGGGCGCGGTTCTTTCGGGGGCTGGGGCGTCTTCGGGGTGGCGTCTTCGGGGTGGCGTCTTCGGGGGTGGCGTCTTCGGGGGTGGCGTCTTCGTGTCTGACGTCTTCGGGAGGTGTCCTCGCAGGAGGCGTCTTCGGGGCTGCGGGGCTGCTTTGTCAGGCGGTGCCGAGTGCGACGCTGCGCGCGGCGAGGAAGGCCTTCTGCGGGTCCCGGTCCGGGTAGGACCAGGGGGCGCGGGTGGCATGGCTGCCGATGCGGTGGAAGAGGGCGGCCGCCTCGGCGGGGCGGCCCTCGCAGAGTTTGGCGTGGGCGAGGAAGTTGAGGTCGACCCGGTTGCGGGGGTGGTCGTCGCGCTCCCATTCCAGCCACCAGTCGAAGGCGGAGCGCAGGACCTGGCGGGCCCGGCGGCCGGCCCAGTGGGCGGCGGCCGCCTCGGGCGAGTGGCCGTGCGTCGCGGCGAGCACCCGGTACCGCTCGGCGTGCGCGACGACGGGGAGCACGGCCAGCGGGGAGTCGGCCGGGGACTCCTCGGCGGCCCAGGACGCGAAGTCGTAGACCTCGTGGAGCGGGTCCTGGCCGGAGGCGAGGGCGCGCTCGGCCAGTTTGGCGACCATCAGGTGGTGGGCGTGGTGGTGCTCCCGGTGGCGGGCGCGGACCTGGTCGAAGTGGCGGCTGAACTCCTCCTCTGTGCCGAAGGCTCCGGAGAGGAGGAGCAGTCCGAGCCACGGGGTGGGGTCGGCGGGGAGCAGGGCGGCGGCCCGGCGGCAGGCTTCCTCGGCGGCGGCCGGGGTGCCCTTGTGGCGCAGGGCGGTGAAGACGGCGGCGCAGGCGAGGAGGGTGGCGGCGTCGGCGCTCTCCGGTTCGGCGAGGAGCCATTCGCCGGCCCAGGCGGTGGCGGCCGGGGTCTGGGCGAGGACGACGACGCGGTGGCCCCGGCGGTCCCAGTCGTCGCCGGTGCCGACGAGGAGGGAACGGGCCCTGGACCATCGGCCCTGGGTGAACTGCGAGCGCACGTCGACGAGTTCGGCGTCGCAGAGGGCCGGGTCGAAGAGCTGGGCGTCCCGCTTGCGGGTGCGGCCGAGGGGCGGCGGAGGCGGGGACATCCGCGGATTTCCCTTCAGGGCGCGGGCGGACGACGGTCGGCGGCGGCCGGTCACCCACGCGCAGTGCACGCGAGTGGTCCGGCCGGGGGTGGGTCTGGGGGCGAGCTGGGGGTGGCCTGGGGGTGGCCCGGGGATCGTGCCGGTGAGCGCACCGGTGATCACGCACAGCAAAGCGGTACGCCCAGCTCCGAGTCAAGGTCCAGTCCACTGCCTGGCGGGTTTCAACTGCTGTGATGATGGTGTGAGTTGGGGTGGTAGCGCCCCTTCTGAGGCCTCTGCACGGCGCCGTAGGGTGGCCCCGTGACTGCATACGATGATCTTCCGCCGTACCTGCTGGGCTTCCCCGGACCCCTGCGCGACCAACTGGTCGCAGCCGTGCTGAGCGGGGCGAAGACGAGCACCACGGGCCTGTTCGCGGAATACGAGGCGGAGGACGAGCCGCTGCCTGAGCCGGGTGCCCGGTCCCTGCTGGTCGACTCCGGGGAACAGGGGGTGGCGGTGGTGGAGTTGACGGCCGTGGAGGTGCTGCGGCTCGCCGACGTCGGGCTGCAGCACGCGCTCGACGAGGGCGAGGGATTCAGGTCGGTGGCCGAATGGCGTACGGCACACGAGGCGTTCTGGCACAGCGAGCCGGTACGCGCGGTGATCGGTGACCCGGAGTTCACGGCCGACGACGACACCCTGGTCGTCGCCGAGCGTTTCCGGGTCACCGAGCGGCTGGTCTGACGCCTTTCGGGGTCCGTCCGGTCCAGCCGGACGCCCGTCGGCGGAGGCATCGCCGGCCTCGTTCAGCCGACCGCCCGGGCGGCTGCGCGCCCCGCCGCACGGCCCGAGAAGATGCACCCGCCGAGGAAGGTTCCCTCCAGGGCCCGGTAGCCGTGGACCCCGCCGCCGCCGAATCCGGCCGCCTCGCCCGCCGCGTAGACGCCGGGCAGCGGTTCGCCCGCCTCAGTCAGGACGCGGGAGGAGAGGTCGGTCTCCAGGCCGCCCAGGGACTTGCGGGTCAGGATCGAGAGCCGTACCGCGATCAGCGGCCCGGCCTTGGGATCCAGGATCCGGTGCGGGGCGGCCGTGCGGATCAGTTTGTCGCCGAGGTACCGGCGGGCCCCGTGGATGGCCGTGACCTGGAGGTCCTTGGTGAAGGGGTTGGTGATCTCCCGGTCGCGGGCCACGATCTGGTCGCGGACGGTGGCCTCGTCGAGGAGGTCCTCCTTGGTGACGGCGTTCATCCCGCGCACGAGGGCGGACAGGTCCCGCTCGACGACGAAGTCGGCGCCCTGGTCCATGAAGGCCTTGACCGGGGCGGGTACGGCCTGACGCGCGCGGGTGAAGACGTCGCGGACCGACTTGCCGGTGAGGTCCGGGTTCTGCTCGGAGCCGGAGAGGGCGAACTCCTTGCCGATGATGCGCTGGTTGAGCACGAACCAGGTGTGGTCGTGGCCGGTCTTCATGATGTGGTCGAGCGTGCCGAGGGTGTCGAAGCCCGGGAAGAGCGGCACGGGCAGCCGCCTGCCCGTCGCGTCCAGCCACAGCGGGGAGGGGCCGGGCAGGATGCGGATGCCGTGCCGGGCCCAGATCGGGTTCCAGTTCTGGATGCCCTCGGTGTAGTGCCACATCCGGTCCTTGTTGATGTGGCTGGCGCCCGCCGCCTCCGCGATGCCGAGCATCAGGCCGTCCACGTGCGCCGGGACCCCGGAGAGCATGCGCTGCGGCGGGGTGCCGAGCCGGTCGGGCCACTGCTCGCGCACGAGGTCGTGGTTGCCGCCGATGCCGCCGCTGGTCACGATCACGGCCTGGGCGCGCAGGGAGAAGGCGCCGGTGACCTCGCGGCTGCTGGCGGCGCCCCGTACGGCCCCGGAGGGCTCCAGGACCTCGCCCGTCACGGTGTCCACCGCGCCGGCCGTACCGGAGAGTCCGGTGACCCGGTGGCGGAACCTCAGCTGGACCAGGCCCCGGGACACCCCGGCGCGGACGCGCCGCTCGAAGGGCTCCACCAGGCCGGGGCCGGTGCCCCAGGTGATGTGGAAGCGGGGGACGGAGTTCCCGTGGCCGTTGGCGTCGTAGCCGCCGCGCTCCGCCCAGCCGACCACGGGGAAGAAGCGGACGCCCTGCGCGTGCAGCCAGGAACGCTTCTCGCCGGCCGCGAAGTCGACGTAGGCCTCGGCCCAGCGGCGCGGCCAGGCGTCCTCCTCGCGGTCGAATCCGGCGGTGCCCATCCAGTCCTGGAGGGCGAGCGCGTGGCTGTCCTTGATCCGCATCCGGCGCTGTTCGGGCGAGTCCACGAAGAACAGACCGCCGAAGGACCAGTGCGCCTGGCCGCCGATCGACTGCTCCGGCTCCTGGTCGAGCAGGATGACCTTGCGGCCCGCGTCGACGAGTTCGGCGGTGGCCACGAGGCCGGCAAGGCCGGCTCCGATCACGATCACGTCTGCGTCGTACGTCATGCGGTTACCCGTCCTCCGTCGGTGGTGGGGCAGATCCTTGGCTACGGAGCGGTAACCAGTCAACAGCGGTGGTTGGATGACCTGTGTGAGTGCCGCTGATGAAGTACTGGACGTGGTGGACCGGGACGACCGTGTCGTGGGGCGGGCCCCGCGCGGCGAGGTGTACGCCCGCGGGCTGATCCACCGGTGCGTGTTCGTACTGGCGACGGACGCGGAGGACCGGATCTTCGTCCACCGCCGGACCGCGTCGAAACTCGTCTTCCCCTCGTACTACGACATGTTCGTGGGCGGGGTGCTGGGCGCCGGCGAGGACTACGCGGGGGCCGCGCTGCGGGAGGCCGAGGAGGAGCTGGGGGTACGGGGGCTGCCGCAGCCGGCGCCCCTGTTCAAGTTCCTGTACGAGGGACCGGGCGGGGCCTGGTGGTCGTACGTGCACGAGGTGCGGTGCGAGCTGCCGGTGTCCCCGCAGGTGTCGGAGGTCGACTGGCACACCTTCCTTGCGCGGGAGGAACTGGAGCGGCGGGTCTCGGGCGGGGACTGGGCCTGGGTGCCGGACGGGCTGGAGGCGTACCGGCGGCTGCGGGCGTACCGGCCCCTACCCCGGTTCCGGGAGCCCGGCCAGTAGATTGGGCGGATGATCGACTTCGTCAAGGACGTGCGCCTCTGGTTCACACCCGCACGGTTGAAGGACGAGGGCGAGACCCCCGACTACCGTTTCTCGCTCGCGAACGAGCGGACCTTCCTGGCCTGGATCCGGACCGCGCTGGCTCTGGTGGGCGGCGGTTTCGCCGTCGACCAGTTCCTGCCGGACCTGCGGTGGGGGGTGCGGGTCGGGATGGCCTTCGCGCTGCTCGCCGTGGGTGCGGCCTGCGCACTGCGGGCGGTGAACCACTGGGTGCGGTGCGAGCGGGCGATGCGGCGGGGTGAGGATCTGCCGCTGTCGCGGTTCCCGGTGGTGCTGAGCCTGGGCGTGGGGCTGGTCGCGGTGGCGATGGTGGTGGTCGTGCTGCTGGGCTGGACGTCGGGGCAGTGAGCGCGCCGGACCCGAACCGCGACGCCGGGCTGCAGCCCGAGCGGACCCGGCTCGCGTGGCGGCGTACGACGCTGGCCTCATCGGTCGTGGCGGTGCTGGCGCTGCGGCAGGCGTTGCGCGGAGCCGGCGCGCCGGTGGAGGTGGCGGGCGCGGCCGCCATCGCACTGATCTGGCTGGTGTTCCTGGCGGTGGCGCACCGGCGGATCCGGGCGCTGGCGGCCGACCGGCCGCCAGGGCTCGCGCCGCGGGCGGCCCTGGCGGTGGTGGCGTGCACGGTGGCGCTGGCGCTCTTCGCTATGACGGTGATCCTCTGAGTGGCCGGTCGGATGATCGCGCCTCGCCGCGCCACCCGGACACAACGGGCGATTTGCGGCAATCCGCACTAATCTCGGCGCCATGACGACCCTGCACCACGAACATCCCACGCATCAGCACACGCACGGCGCGGACTGCGGGCATCAGGCGGTCTCGCACGGCGACCACGTCGACTACGCGCATGACGGCCACCTGCACCGGGAACACTCGGGGCACTGGGACGAGTGCGAGCCGGCCGGGCACACCACGCACGACGGCCATACGCACGCCCACGGCGCGGACTGCGGGCACGACGCGGTCCAGCACGGCGATCACGTGGACTACCTGCACGACGGCCACCGGCACGCCGAGCACGACGGACACTACGACGACCACTGACCGGCGCGCCGTCCCTGACGGGCACCCCCCTTGACGGGCACCGCCCCTGACGGACACCGCCCCGCGTCGGCGCCGCAGCCGACCCGGCAGGTTCGGCCGGCTGCGGCACCCGCTCTCCCCCGGCGCGGCGACGGCTGGCAGGATGCCGATCGTCCGTCGAAGCGACCCGGGGAGAGCGCAGATGACCGTCGAAGAGCCGTACCTCGTCCAGCCCGCCCCGGGGGTGCACGCCTACGTCCAGCCGGACGGCGGCTGGTGCCTCAACAACGCCGGCTTCGTGAGCGACGGCGGCCGGACCCTGCTCATAGACACCGCCGCCACCGAGCGGCGGGCACGGGCGCTGCGCGAGGCGGTCGTGGCGGCCGGGGTGCCGCTCCCGCGCACCGTGGTGAACACCCACCACCACGGCGACCACACGTACGGCAACGGCGTCTTCGCCCCCGAGGCGCTGATCCTCGCGCACGACAACGCGCGGGCCGAGCAGCTCGCCGCCGGACACCAGCTGGAGATGATCTGGCCTGCGACGGACTTCGGCGCGATCGACATCACCGCACCCGATCTCACCTACAGCGACCGGGCGACGCTGCACGTGGGCGGGATCGAGGTGCAGGTCGTCCACCCGGGCGTCGCGCACACCACCGGGGACTCGATCGTGTGGCTGCCCCGGCAGCGGGTGGTCTTCACCGGCGACCTGGTCTTCGCCGAGGGGACGCCGTTCCTGGCGATGGGCTCCTTGGCCGGGTCCCTGCGGGCGCTGGAGCTGCTGCGCTCACTGGACGCGGAGACCGTCGTACCGGGCCACGGGCCGCTCACCGATCCTTCGGCCTACGACTCCACCGAGCGCTACCTGCGGTACGTGGCCGAACTCGCCCGGGAGGGACGGGCGAAGGGGCTGACCCCGCTGGAGGTGGCCCGGCAGGCCGATCTCGGCGAGTTCGCCGCCTGGCGCGAGAGCGAACGCCTGGTCGCGAACCTGCACCGGGCGTACGCCGAACTGGCCGGGGAGCCGGAGGGCGCGCCGCTGGAGATCCTGACGGTCCTGAGGGACATGACGGTGATGAACGGCGGAACGCCGATCCTCTGTCACGCGTGACATCGCGGGGCGGAAGGTGTTCTTTCCGCCCCGGCTCTGGACGGCATACCGACTGGTCGGCATGATGGCCTTGCGACGGTGCGCCGACGCACCGCCGCTCTTCTCCTCGTCGACTCCGCACGGAGGTGCGCACCATGACCTCAGCCCCAGCCGATCCGCGCGGCCTGGACCTGGAGCGGCTGCGCGGTCATCTCGACCGGGTACGCCCCGGACTGGTGACCGGGGCGCTGCGCGGCCGGTTGATCGAAGGCGGCCGCTCCAACCTCACGTACGAGATCACCGACGGGACCGCCCGATGGGTGGTGCGCCGGCCGCCGCTGGGCCACGTGCTCGCCACCGCGCACGACATGCGCCGCGAGCACCGGGTCATCCAGGCGCTGCACGGCACCGCCGTGCCGGTGCCCGAGCCGCTCCTGCTGTGCGAGGACGAGGAGGTGCTCGGGGCGCCGTTCTACGTCATGGAGTACGTCGAGGGGGTGCCGTACCGGACGGCCGGCGAACTCGCCGCGATCGGCCCCGAGCGCACCCGGCGGGCGGTGCTCGGCCTGGTGGACACCCTGGTCGAGCTGCACGGGGTCGACCCGGAGGCGGTCGGCCTGGGCGACTTCGGCCGGCCCGAGGGCTTCCTCGACCGGCAGCTGCGCCGGTGGGGCAAGCAGCTCGCGGCCTCCCGGGGACGGGAGCTCGCCGGGATCGACGAGTTGCATGCGACGCTCGGCCGGACGATGCCCCGCTCCCCCGCCCCGACCGTGGTGCACGGGGACTTCCGGCTCGACAACGTCCTGATCGGCGGCCCGGACGACACGATCCGGGCCGTGCTGGACTGGGAGATGTCCACGCTCGGGGATCCGCTGACCGATCTCGGACTGCTCGTGATGTACAGCTCGGACCTGGGCCTGACCGGATCTCCGGTCAGTACGACCAGCGGGGCGCCGGGCCATCCGGCGCCCGCCGAGCTGGTCGAGCGGTACGCCGCCCGCTCGGGCCGGGACACCGGCGCCATCGCCTGGTACACGGCCTTCGCCTGGTTCAAGCTCGCGGTGATCCTCGAAGGCATCCACTACCGCTACACGCTGGGACAGACGGTCGGTGCGGGCTTCGACCGGATCGGCGAGCTGGTCCCGGTCTTCA
Organism: Streptomyces sp. NPDC054849; assembly: GCF_053610945.1. Taxonomy (NCBI): domain Bacteria; kingdom Bacillati; phylum Actinomycetota; class Actinomycetes; order Kitasatosporales; family Streptomycetaceae; genus Streptomyces; species Streptomyces sp. NPDC054849. The sequence goes on along the minus strand of NZ_JBSGZI010000108.1, from coordinate 1,365 downwards.
TCGAGCACGGTCTGACCACGCTCCAGGACCTCCAGGAAGGCTGAGGCAGCACCCATGGATTTCGCATTCGACGCCCGGACCGAGGAACTCCGCGAGCGGCTGCTCGCGTTCATGGAGGAGTACGTCTACCCGGCTGAGCCCGTCGCCGCCGGGCAGCGCGCGCGGCTGTCCTCGCCCTGGGACACCCCGGCCGTCTTCGGTGAACTGAAGGCCGAGGCACGCCGTCAGGGCCTGTGGAACCTCTTCCTGCCGGACGCGGACTACGGCGCCGGGCTGACCAACCTCCAGTACGCGCCGCTCGCCGAGATCACCGGCCGCAGCCCGCACCTGGCACCGACGGCGACCAACTGCGCGGCCCCCGACACCGGGAACATGGAGCTGCTGGCGCAGTTCGCGAGCGAGGAGCAGAAGAAGCAGTGGCTCGAGCCGCTGCTGAACGGGGAGATCCGCTCCGCCTTCGCGATGACCGAGCCCGAGGTCGCGTCCTCGGACGCGACGAACATCGAGACCCGCATCGAGCGGGACGGTGACGCGTACGTGGTCACCGGCCGCAAGTGGTTCATCTCCGGGGCGATGAACCCGGACTGCAAGATCTTCATCGTGATGGGCAAGACCGACCCGGACGGCGCCGACCCGCGCCGCCAGCAGTCGATGATCCTGGTCCCCCGCGACACCCCCGGGGTCGAGGTGCGCCGGGCCATGACGGTGTACGGGTACGAGGACCACGACCACGGCGGCCACGCCGAGGTCGTCTTCGACGGGGCGCGGGTCCCGGCGGCGAACCTGATCGGCGAGGAGGGCACCGGCTTCGCCATCGCCCAGGCCCGGCTCGGCCCGGGTCGCATCCACCACTGCATGCGGCTGATCGGCATGGCGGAGCGGGCCATCGAGCTGATGTGCCGGCGCGCGGTGGAACGTACCGCCTTCGGCAAGCCGCTGGCCGCTCAGGGCGTCGTACAGAACTGGATCGCCGACGCCCGGGTCACGGTGGAGCAGCTGCGGCTGCTCGTGCTGAAGACGGCCTGGCTGATGGACACGGTCGGGAACCGGGGCGCGCACACCGAGATCCAGGCCATCAAGATCGCGACCCCGCGGGCCGTGGTGCGCATCCTGGACCAGGCGGTGCAGCTGCACGGCGCGGGCGGGGTGAGTCAGGACTTCCCGCTGGCGGAGCTGTGGGCGGCGGCGCGGACGCTGCAGCTGGCCGACGGACCGGACGAGGTGCACCAGCGGTCGCTGGCGCGCCGGGAGCTGAAGAAGTACAGCTGACCGGGGCGGGCTGATGCTGACGGGCGCGGGGGGCGGGGGGGGGGCCCCCCGCCGCGCGCGCGGCGGGGGCGGCCGCCCCGCGGGGCCGCCCGCCGC
>NZ_JBSGZI010000107.1:0-27553 GCF_053610945.1 Streptomyces sp. NPDC054849 | reverse complement strand
CTCTGCAGGCCTTCGACATCGCCTTCGACGGCCGACTCTCCGTCGGCCGCCGTTAACTCACACCACACGAGTTACACCGTTGGCTGGACAGACCCGGTGGGGGCGGTCGTGGTGCTGTTGGTGGTGTGCAGGGTGAAGGCGGCGGTACGGACGGTGCCGTGGTGCTTGAAGTCGAGGAAGAGGCGGTAAGCGCCCGGGGTGGGAGCGGTGGCCATGAAGGAGATGCCGGGGCCGGGCGGGGTGGTGCCGTCGCCGGGGTTGCCTTCGGCGTGGACGTGGAGGTAGGCGAGGTCGCCGGAACGCAGGGCGACGAGGTGGCCGTAGGCGCCGAGGTAGGGCTCGAGATCGGTGACGGGCGTGCTGTTTTTCGCCACGCTCAGCGTAAGGTCAGTCGTCTTGCCGGCCGTGAGCGTGCCCTCGAGAGTGACGGTGTAGCCGTCGACTTCGGCCGTGGACTTCTGGGGCGGCAGCTCTCGCGGCTGGTAGGGACCGGCGACGGCGAGGTCTGCGCCCAGGGTGAGGGGCTTGGCGCCCTGCTTGGCGGGGGTGAAGTCGGCGAAGACGCGGCACTCGCCTGCCGCGGGAAGGCCGACGGGAGTGCTCCAGGTCCCGTCCGCCCCGAGGGTGGGGTCTAGATGGCGGAAGGTGTTCAGGTCGCGTGAGGCGACGATGAGGTGCAAGTCCTTGTCGTGGGCCGTGGCGTAGTCGGTGACGGCTTTGCCGGCCTCGTCCTTGATGGCGAAGCGCAGTGGGGCTTCCTGGCCGACGGCCAGGCGCGGGGTCAGCAGGTCGAGGGTGTAGCCGTCCTGGGAGATCTGCAGTCCGCCCGGGAGTGGCGGTGTCGCTGCGGTGCGCTGGCCGCTGTGGTTCATCGCGTTGCTCTCCTGGTGTGCGGCGTGCGGCGTGCGGGGCGGTGGGCGTGTTGCCGGTGAGCGGATCGGCCACTGCTCCTATGCCGTAGGCGCCGGTGAAGGCGAGAGCGAGGGCTGCGCCGTACAGCCGGGCCGAAGCGGCCGGGCGGACGGTGATCGCGGTGGCCTGGGACGGGGAAGCCCGCGCGGTCCTGGAGGTCGCCGACGCCGTCACGGACACCAGCGCCGAGGCCATCAAGCGCCACAAGGCCCTCGGGCTGACACCGATCCTGCTGACCGGCGACAACCGGGCCGTCGCCGAAGCGGTAGCCGCCGAGCTCGGCATCGAGCAGGTCATCGCCGAGGTCATGCCCGAGGGGAAGGTCGACGTCGTCAAGCGCCTGCAGGCCGAAGGCCGCTCGGTCGCCATGGTCGGCGACGGGGTCAACGACGCGGCCGACCTCGCCCAGGCCGACCTCGGCCTGGCGATGGGAACTGGCGCCGACGACGCGATCGAAGCAGGCGACCTGACCCTGGTCCGCGGCGACCTGCGGGCGGCGGCCGACGCGATCCGCCTGTCCCGCAAGATGCCGGGCACCATCAAGTCCAACCTCTTCTGGGCCTTCGGCTACAGCGTCGCCGCCCTCCTCCTGGCCGCGGCCGGACTGCTCAACCCGATGATCGCCGGAGCTGCCATGGCCTTCTCCTCGGTCTTCGTGGTCGGCAACAGCCTGCGCCTGCGCTCCTTCCGCGCCGGCAGCTGAGCCCCCTGCCCGCAGACGCCCCGCCCGGCCACCCGGGCGGGGCACCGTCACCTCCGAGGTCGCAGTAGCGGAACACATCACCGCACCCCGTCGTTGCAGCTATACCCCCCAGGGGTAATCGGAGAAGGGGAGGGATCGCCGTGCACGGCTACACCGCCAACAAGGACGACGTCCTCAAACGACTGCGCCGCATCGAAGGCCAGGTGCGGGGGCTGCAGCGGCTGGTCGAGGAGGACACCTACTGCATCGACGTCCTCACCCAGGTCGGCGCCACCACCAAAGCGCTGCAGTCCTTCGCCCTGACGATGATGGACGACCACCTCCAGTCCTGCGTGGCCGATGCCGTCGCGCCAGGAGGCGAAGCGGCCCAGGACAAGATCGCCGAAGCGGCCCAGGCGATCGCCCGCATGGTCCGCTCCTGACCCACGACGGACCTGCCCGGGCCGGTCAGCGCTGCTTCGCCCCACCGCGTACGGCGGTGACCATCCATGAGCTGCTGCGCAGCCACACCGCCCCGTCCGCCTCGTAACGGCCGAGAGCATCGGTCAGCACCGGGCGCGCCTTCGTCTGCTGCTGCGGGGTGACCTGGCTGAGCAGGTGCCGGCCCGGGCCGGAGTCCAGCAGGAACGCCGCGGCGTCTTGCGCGTCGGCGCCCCAATTCCCCGGCACTTCGATGCGCTGTACGTCGACATCGGTGAAGCCGCCCGCGGTGACCAGGGTGCGGATGCGGTCGGGGTCGGTGAGCGAGAACATGCCGGGGTCGCCGGCCTTGCCGAAGCCGCCGAGCGGCACGATGGCTTCCAGTGAGGCCAGCACCTCGAACCACTGGTTGGCCTCGGCTTCGGCCGCGCAGATGAAGGCCAGCCGGCCGCCGGGGCGAAGCGCGCGGTGGAGGTTGGCGAACGCGGCGACGGGGTCGGCGAAGAAGGTCATGCCGTACCGGCTGATGACCGCATCGAAGCCCCCGGCGTCGAACGCGTGGACTTGCACGTCGCCCTGGACGAAGGAGACGTTCTCCACCCTCTCCCGCACGGCGCTCTCGCGGGCCTGAGCCAGCATCGGGCCGGACAGGTCCAGTCCGAGGGCCTGTCCCCGGCTGGCACGCCGGGCCGCGAGGCGGGTGGTGCGGCCGGCCCCGCAGCCGACGTCCAGCACGCAATCGGTTTCCGCGATGCCCGCAGCGTCCAGGAGGGGCTGATTGAAGCCGTCGTTGACGGCGTCCCAGCGGTCCTGGCTGCGGGCCCACTGCTCGCCCTCGTATCCGTTCCACGCCTCGGCTTGCGTGGTGTTGGCGAAATGAGCCATGGGTGGACTCCCTCCCGCCGGGGCGCAGCACGGCACCCCGGCACTAGTATGGGCAAGTGCCCAAACAGTATGGGCGGATGCCCATACTTGCAATGGGGTTGAGGGAAGGGGCGATTGTGTCACCTCGTGGAGTGGCGATTCCGGATTTGCGCGAGCGGTTGTTCGCGGCTGCGGAGCGGGTAGTGGCCCGCGACGGCGCGGCGGCTTTGACCAGCCGCGCGATCACCGCGGAAGCGGACTGCGGAAAGGGCGTCCTGCACACGCATTTCACCGGCCTGGACGAGTTCGTCGCCGAGCTGCTCCTGGACCGGTTCGCGCGCAGCGCCCGCCAGGCCGAGGCGCTGGACGCGAAGGTGGGCGAAGGCACGGTCGCAGGCAACCTCCAGGAGGTCGTCCTCGACCTGCTGGAGGCGCTGCCTGCGGCGGTGGTGGGGCTGGCGATGACTCGACCGGCAGCCGCACAGCACACCCGGGAGGGGTTCCAGTCCGGCGCGCCCGCCTTCGATGCGATCCAGCACGCCTTCACCGCCTACCTGCAGGCCGAGCAGCGCGGCGGCCGTCTGGCCGCCGGCGCCGACACCGCCACCATCGCGCTCGCGCTGGTCGGCACGGTTCACCACCTGCTGATGACACGCGTTCCCGGACTGGGAGAGGATGCGGAGGCGACCACGCGGCGGCTGCTGGCCGTTCTGCTCGGCGGCGCCGTGCAGCCGCCGGCGGTGTAGGCCTCGGGCCCAGGGCCAGGTTCCGACGCCCTTGCCGTGGCGGCCCCTGCCGGGTGCCAAGTCCGACAGGAGGGTTGATGTCGGCGGACGGGCAGGTCAGTGTCCTGTGTTGTCGTGGTCCGGGCGGTGGACGGTGGTCCAGGTGCGACCGCCGTCCTTGGACTCGTGGACGGCGCCACTGGTGTCGGCGGCCAGGAGGTGGGTGGGGCTGGCCGCAGTCAGTACGGCCGGCCGTGCACCTTGGGGGAGGCGGCCGCGCTCGGTCCAGGACGTGCCGTCGCTGCCGGTCAGGATGGTGCCGTCGGCGGCCAGCGCGATCAGCTGGTCGGATGCGGGCTGCTCCACGGCGGCCAGAACCGGCGTGCCGGGAACCGGCTGGAAGGTGGCGCCGCCGTCGGTGCTGTGCAGCAGCCCGTCGCGGGTGATCGCCCACACCTCCTGCTCATCACCGGCGGTCTGCTGGTCCTGGCCGCGGGCCTGGTGTGGCTCTCGACCGCCCGCCCCACCGGCAGCTTCCTGGTCGACGTCCTGCCCGCCTCGCTGGTGGCAGCCCTGGGCGTGGCGCTCGCCTACATCCCGACCCTGATGGCGGCCATGTCCGCCTCCCCGCAGGAGCAGCCGGCCTTGCCTCGGGCATCCTGAACACCACCTATCAGGTCGGCTCCGTCCTCGGCCTCGCCGCCCTGACCGCGCTCGCCACCTCCCAGGGCGCGGGCGCACTCGGTGACCTGACCGCCCTCACCGACGGGTTCAGCGCAGCCTTCCTCGCCGCCGTCGGCATCGCCGCCGCGGGCGCCTCGGCCACCCTCGCCCTCATGGGCGGCAAGCCGCAGAGCCCGCCGGTCGAGACGGCCACTACCGAGGGGACGGCACAGCCTCAGCACGCCGGCAACTGAGTAGAAGGGGAGCGAGGATTCCCGCCCGGGATCGTCGGCCGGCACGATCGAGGCCTTCACGCGCTTGCCCACCGGCTCGCGCCGTACCTCGAAGCTGCGGCACACCGCCATCGCGATCTCCGGGCCATGGCGCCCGATCCGGGCCGGAGCGGCAGGACAGGCCGCCGGCAGCGTCGGATCGGTGTCCCGCAGCCGGCCGAGCAGGGTGTGAACATGGCGGAGCAGGTCCGCCCAGCGCTCCGGCTCGCCGCTCGGCGTCGCCACCGGCAGGGCGCGGAGCCGCCGAGCACGGCCGCCCGGACGCGGCCGCAGAGCGGACGGCCTGTCCCCTCGAGACTTCGTCATCGACGGGGCCAGCCGACGCCGGGGCGGCAGCGGCGAGGACGGCGGCGGCGACGCCGCGGCGCTGTGGGCTGTGTTGAATATGTGGGGGCCGGTCAGCACCGGCGGGTCGGAGTAGTGGTTGCCGGCGAGGGAGACGGCGCCCTGCCCCGTCCGCCTCCATCAGGTCACGGTGCACACCGGCCGGGGAACGTCGGCCACGGTGAGATCGCTGATCAGTATCCGGTGGTCTTCGGTCGCCGTACGCAGCCTGCAGCTACGGAAGTTCACGCCCCGGCCGAGGAAGTCGGACGGGGCGTCCCAAGACATGACAGCAACGAGCCTGCCGGGTTCGATGCCCTCGGGCCGCTGTGTGTAGGACCATCGCTGCCCTGCCCGCGCAGGTGTTGAAGAGCAGCCGCTGTTCGGAGGGATCGCCCGACAGTGCCTCATCCGCGGTCTCGACGATCAATACGCAGTGGTCCGAAGACAGCCATTTCAGATCACGCAGACAGTCGGAGAGGGCATTCCAGTTCCACCCGAAGTAATCAGGCAGCCTCAGTCCGTCGTAGAACTGCTGGAACACGGCGTCCGTGTCGCGCATCTCCCGTCCGTCGAGACGCGCTACATGCGTCCTGCCGGTCACGGGAAGCAGCAGATCGACAGGCAGAGCGCCTTGCTTCGCAACTACGTGCAACCAGGGCACGGTGTCCACCGGCCACCCTCACTCCAGTGATCCAGGCCGCCGACCGCTGGCAGCCGGTCATGGCGGCGATCTGCGAAGTCTCGATCCAAACGAAACGCCCGCCCGCCCGCTAGCCCGCTAGCCCGCTAGCCCGGACGTCCCGCCGGCCAGGTCACCGGTCGCCGGTCGCCGGTCGCCGGTCGTCTGGGCGTCCGGTGCCCGGTGTCAGCGGCGGAGGTTCTCCACCGCCGACACCAGGGGGGCGAGTTCCGGGTTGCGGGCGGCTTCGTCCAGGGCCTCGCGCAGGGCGGTGTCGTTGGTGGGCCGAGCCGTGGCCAGCAGGGTCAGGCCGGCCTCGCTCACGTCGGTGTAGATGCCCCGCCGGTCGCTGTCGCAGATGTAGCGGTTCAGCAGGCCCCGGTCCTCCAGCCTGCTGACCAGGCGGGTCGTCGCGCTCTGGCTGAGCACCACCGAGTCCGCGACCTGGTGCATCCGCAGGTGCCCGCCGGGTCCGTCGTGCTGGCGGCTGAGGACGTCCAGCAGCGAGTACTCGCGCACGCTGAGGCCGTGCCCGGCCTGCAGGGCCCTTTCGATGTGGGCCTCGATCCGGCCGTGCAGGAGGGAGAGGGCGCACCAGCCATGGGAGAGGGCGGTGAGCGCACTGTCCGTTGCCGTCATGGGCTCCTCCGTCGAAACGTGCCGTGCGAGCGGTGTGACCCCAGGATAGATCACACGTGCAATAGCCCGCGTTTGCAAGCATCCCGCGTCTGCAATTAATGTGGACGCTCGTAAGCAGCGACCGCATGTATGTCCGCTGTGCACCCCGGACACCACCTCCCCTGAAGGGCACCTCCCCCATGCCTCTCGCACTGCTCGCCCTCGCCGTCGGGGCCTTCGGGATCGGCACCACCGAGTTCGTGATCATGGGCCTGCTCCCCGAGGTCGCCGGCACCTACGGGGTCTCGATCCCCACCGCGGGCTTCCTGGTGACCGGATACGCCCTCGGCGTCGTCCTCGGCGCGCCGGTCATGACCGTCCTCGGCACCCGCATCCCCCGCAAGCGCATGCTGATGCTGCTCATGGGCCTCTTCATCGCGGGCAACGTCCTCTCCGCGCTCGCGCCCACGTTCGGCGTCATGTTCGCCGGCCGTGTCGTCGCCTCGCTCGCCCACGGCGCCTTCTTCGGCATCGGCGCCGTCGTCGCCGCCGGACTCGTCGCCCCCGACAAGAAGGCCGGAGCGATCGCCATGATGTTCACGGGCCTGACGGTGGCCAACGTGGTCGGCGTCCCGCTCGGCACCCTCGTCGGACAGACCCTCGGCTGGCGTGTCACCTTCCTGATCGTCGCCGGGCTCGGTGTCGCCGGTCTGCTCGGCATCGCCCGGCTGGTACCGGAGCTGCCCCGGCCCGAGGGCGGCGTACGGATCCGCCGCGAGCTCGCCGCCTTCCGCAACGTCCAGGTGCTGCTCGCGATGGCGATGACCGTCCTCGGATTCGGCGGCGTCTTCGCCGCGATCACCTACATCACCCCGATGATGACCAACGTGGCCGGCTTCGCCGACTCCTCCGTCACCTGGCTCCTCGTCCTCTTCGGCCTGGGCATGGTCGCCGGCAACCTCATCGGCGGCCGGTACGCCGACCGCGCGCTGATGCCGATGCTGTACGTGTCGCTCGGCGCACTCGCCGTCACGCTGGCCATCTTCACGCTCAGCGCCCACACCAAGGCCGGAGCCGCCATCACCGTCGTCCTCATCGGCGCCCTCGGCTTCGCGACCGTGCCGCCGCTGCAGAAGCGGGTCCTCGACCAGGCCGCCGGGGCGCCCACCCTGGCCTCCGCCGTCAACATCGGAGCCTTCAACCTCGGCAACGCCCTCGCCGCCTGGCTCGGCGGACTGGTGATCGCCGCCGGCCTCGGCTGGACCGCCCCCAACTGGGTCGGCGCGGCCCTGGCCGCCTCCGCCCTCGTGCTGGCCCTCGTCTCCGGCGCGCTGGAACGCCGTACGGTGGGGCGCCCTGCCGACCACGGCGCCGTCGTGGCGGTCGGGGCGCCCGGGGCGCCCGAGATGTCCGGCATGTCCGCGGGTGTCGCCGTCCACCACTGAACCACCGCCGCCGCCCGCCCCGGGTCGCGCGCCCGTGTCCCCCGTGCCACGTTGGTACGGGGGACACTGGTGCATGATGCGGAATCCGAGGCGGCACATGAGGGTCCACGTCATCGCGACGGCCACGGTCGCCGCGCTGGTCACCCTTGCCGTCCCGGGCTGCACGGCCGCCTCCGACGGTCCGCGCCCCGCCGCGCCGGGCTCCGCCACCACGGCGGCCGGCTCGGCCGACCAGGCCCTCCCGGAGGGGGCCGCCCCGACGCCCACCCCCTCACCGACGCCGTCCTACGCGCTCTCCACCGCCCCGCGCACCATCCCGGCCGTACGGGAGCACATACCCGCCCGCGGCCCCGGCTGGAAGCCGGCCCCGAGCGGCCGCGTGGTCGTCGCGCAGGGCGACACGGCCGCACTGGCCGACGAGGCCAGGATGCTCGCCGGTGAACTGCGCATGGGATACGGCGAGTCGGCGGCGCCGCGCGCCGGCGACGTGGAGCTGTCCCTGGACGCCGGGGGCGCGGGCCCGCCCGAGTCGTACACCATGGCCGTCAAGGACGGCCGGGTCCGGATCAACGGCCCCGACGAGGCCGGGGTCTTCTACGGCACCCGCACCCTCAAGCAGGCCGTGCAGGGCGCCGGTTCGGCCCCCGAGGGCACCGTCCGCGACGGCCCCGCCAAGCCACAGCGCGGCCTCAACCTCGACATCGCGCGCAAGCACTTCACCCCCGACTGGATCGAGGACCGGCTGCGGGAGATGGCCGACCTGAAGCTCAACCAGCTCGGCCTGCACTTCTCCGACGACCAGGCCTTCCGGATCGAGTCCGACAGCCACCCCGAGATCGTCTCCACCCCGCACCTCACCAAGGCGCAGGTACGCGAGATCACCGCGCTCGCCGCCCGCCTGCACATAGCGGTCGTCCCGGAGATCGACTCGCCCGGCCACCTCGGTGCCGTCCTGCGGGCCCACCCGCAACTGCAGCTGCGCGACGTGCAGGGCAGGGCGGTGAAGGGCGCCGTGGACATATCGAACCCGGCGTCGGCCAAGCTGATCGACGAGCTGCTGCGTGAGTACCGGCCGTTGTTCCCCGCCGGGTTCTGGCACCTGGGCGCCGACGAGTACCAGGCGCTGGTGGTCCGCGACCCGCAGGCCTCCTTCCCCCAGCTGGCGCGCGCGGCGCAGCAGCGGTACGGGCCCTCGGCGCGGGTGCAGGACCTGGCGACGGGCTGGCTGAACGACCGCGCCGACGTGGTGAGGCCGTCGGGCAAGGCGCTCAAGGCGTGGAACGACGGCTTCTTCGCGGGTGGGGTGACGAGCGCCGCCAAGGACATCCAGGTCGAGTACTGGACGGGCAAGGAGATAGGGGCCCGCCCGCCGCTGGAGTACCTGCGTGAGGGCCGCAACCTTGTGAATCTCAACGACGAGTACCTGTACTACGTCCTCGGCGAGCCGAACCAGTTCACCTACCCCACCGGCCGACGGATCTACGAGCAGTGGACCCCGCTGGTCCTGCGCGGCACGACCGCGGTCCCGGCCGAGTACGGGAAGCAGATACTGGGCGGGCGCCTCGCCGTCTGGAGCGACCTGGCCGGAGCCCAGACCCAGGCCCAGGTGGCGGCGGGTATCCGGCTGCCGCTGGCCGCCCTCTCCCAGAAGGTCTGGGACGCCCGCACGCCCCAGCTGCCCTGGTCCCAGTTCCAGGCCCTCGCCGACCGCCTCTGACGGCCGCCGACCGGCGACCGTCATGCGGGCAGCGATACGGTCCGCCCCGGGCCGGTCGGGTCACGCGCCCGGCGTACCGGCGTACTACGGCCGCCCGGTGCGGTCGCGGCCCTGCCAGCGGCGCCGGACCCATCGGCCGACCAGCGGCAGCGCCGTGACCACCGTCAGTGTCCAGACGGCGGCGAAGCCCCAGAGCAGGGGCTGGGACACGGTGACGGAGGCCGCGACGAACAGCGCCACCGTCACCGCACCGAGCAGACAGGCCGCCACGGTGCGGTGAGGCCGGTGCGCGGACCGCAGGATCCGGTCGAAAGAACGGTCACCCTTGAGTTGGGCCTCGATCGCGGACAGCGCGCGCTGCTCGCGATCGGAGAGGCCTGCTCCGTCCATCACGGCGTACCTCCGTCGGCTGCCGCCGTCGGACGCGGACTGCAGCCTCTGGCCTGCGAATACCCGGCCTGAGGCGGTCCAACCCCAGAACGCGGGCGCCGCGGATGCCGCAGACGGTCACCAGATGGAGTTGACCCACTCCGGGTGGTCGATGAACGGGTTGCGGTTGTGCTGGTAGGTCTCGAATATGACCTGGTTGCGGCGCTGCTCGAAGGCGTCCGGCGGGTCCATCTGGTTCCACTGCTTCAGGACGCTGATCCTGCCGTGGGCCGGGGTGGAGCCGTTGTTGACCTTGTCGTTCATCTCCAGGTTCGCGAAGCCGTCACCGCCTTCGTACCGGACGGCCATGTAGAGCAGCATCCGTGCCACGTCGCCCTTGACCGCGTCGCGCGGCTCGAAGGAGTCGCCGTCGGTCAGGCTGCCGGGCGCCTCGCCGACGGGGCTGCCGCCCGTGTCGAAGTCCTTGTTGCCCCGGGTGCTGTTGACGGTGACGTCCTCGGGGCGCAGGTGGTGCAGGTCGGTGCCGGGGCCGGTGGACGTGCCGAACTCGCCGTGGCTCTTGGCCCAGACGTGCTCGCGGTTCCAGTCGTTGACCCCGCCGCCGTTCGTGTTCTTGGACTGGGAGCGGCCGGAGTAGAGCAGGATGACGTTGCCCGGGTTCGCCGGGTCCTGGTCGGTCACCTTCAGGGCGTTCCACACGCCGTCGTAGGTCACCTTGGACTGGTTCTTGATGATGTGGTGCAGGGCGGTCTTGAGCGCGGCCCCGGTCTTGCCCTCGGCGGTCGCGTAGTACGCGTCGTAGGAGTATGCGGTGGCGTCCGCGGCCGCCGCGGTCTGTGGGGCCGCCGTCCGCTGCTGGCCGGCGGAGGCGGCCGCCGGTACGGCGAACAGGGCGGCTACGGCGAGGCCGGCCGCCCAGGGGGTCAGGCGCGAGATTCTCATCGGGTGGGGGGTACCTCTCGTACGCACCGTCCCCGCCCGGGGAATTGGCGGGGTGTCAGTGGCAGGGCGAGGTTTACATTGTCATGTGCCCAACAGGCAAAAACCATGTGTCCGGCGTGCGGAGCCTGGTGGGTGACCCCGTGACCTCCGTGTGTGCCGCCGGCCCCTCACGGGCAGGGTTAGCGGTGGCCCCGGCGCGGCCGGAGCGACCGTGAACTTCCCCTCTGGAGCAGCCCATGGCAGTGAAGATCCTCATCGTGACCGGCGACGCGGCCGAATCGCTGGAGGTCCTGTATCCGTACCAGCGGCTGCGCGAGGAGGGGTACGAGGTCCACATCGCGGCGCCGCAGGTGAAGAAGCTGCGGTTCGTGGTGCACGACTTCGAGGACGGCTTCGACACCTACACCGAGAAGCCCGGTTACACCTGGCCGGCCGACCTGGCCTTCGTGGACGTGGTCACGGAGGACTACGCGGCCCTGGTCGTCCCGGGCGGCCGTGCGCCGGAGTACCTGCGCAACGATCCCGAAGTGCGCCGGATCCTGGCGGCCTTCGCGGACTCCGACAAGCCGATCGCCCAGATCTGCCACGGCCCGCTCATCACCGCCGCGGCCGGCGGCCTGACCGGCCGCCGGGTGACCGCGTATCCGGCGCTGGAACTGGACATGAAGGCGGCCGGGGCCGACTTCGAGGACTCCGAGACGGTGGTCGACGGCACGCTGGTCTCGGCCAGGGCCTGGCCCGACCACTCACGCTGGATGAGGGAGTTCCTGACCGTGCTGCGGAGCAAGGCCCCGGTGGTCTGACCCGCCGCGGCCCCGCCGAGCTTCCGAACGAGCTTCCGACCCGCTCGTCCGGCGAGCCGTCGAGCGGGAACGCGCACGTGGCCGTGACCCCGGGGCGGGGGTCACGGCCACATCGTCACCGGTCCGCGCTCGGGCGAGCCGGTGATCGCGGAGATCGTCAGCTGGTGGCTATGATCTGCGGCGCCGGCTCGTACTTGTAGTTCTCCCCGAAGTTCTTCTTGACGGCCGATTCCCAGGAGCCGTCGGCGACCATCTTCTTCAGCGCGTCGTTGATCTTGCGCTGGAGTTCCTTGTCGCCCTTCTTGATGCCGATGCCGTAGTTCTCGTTGCTGAGGTTTTGGCCCGTGAGCTTGAACTTGCCCACGTTGCCCTTCCGGGCGGCGTACCCGGCCAGGATGGAATTGTCCGTGGTCATGGCGTCGACGCGGCCCTCCTGAAGGGCAACGAGGCAATCCGAGTAGCCGCTCTGCTCCAGCAGGCCCGCCTTGGGGGCGAGGTTCTTCTTCAGGTTCTCGGCCGAGGTGGAGCCGGTCACCGAGCACATCGTCTTCGAGTTGAGGTCCTCGGCCTTGTTGATGGAGGTGTCGCCGGCACGGGTCAGCAGGTCCTGGTGCGCGACGAAGTACGGGCCGGCGAAGTCGACCTTCTCCTTGCGCTTCTCGTTGATCGAGTAGCTGGCGACGACGAACTTGACCTCGTTGTACTGGAGCAGCAGCTCGCGGTCGTTGCTGTAGACCTGCTTGAACTCGATCCGCTCCGGCTTGTAGCCGAGCTCCTTTGCCACGTAGGTGGCGACGTCCACGTCGAAGCCGGTGAAGGTGCCGTCCGTCTCCCGCATGCCGATGCCCGGCTGGTCGAACTTGATGCCGATCGAGAGGGTTCCCTGGTCGTCGCTGCCACCGCACCCGGAGGCGGTCAGGGCGAGGGCGATCACTGCGGCGACCGCACCGGCCTGGGGAACCTTCATGCTGCACTCTTTCCTGGGGAACCGCGGGGTGCGCCACCGGGGTCGCCGGGGCGCGTGGAACCGCGGAAATGGAGATGACGTCAAGACGTGTGTACGAGGAAGCTAGGAAGCGCGCAGGCACAGCGTCACTAGATTTGAGTAAAACTTGAGGATAACGATCCGGTTCAGCCGCAGATCCTGCGGCCGATCCGGGCCGCGGCGGCAGATAGGGGCGGGCGTGGGAACAGGGTCTGTACGCGTGGACGGGAATGCGCTGCTACTGGGCGAAGGGGTGCAGATCCGTTTCATCCGGACTCTTCGCCTGCCCGAGTCCGGTACGCACGCACTGCCGCCCGGGCTGGGGGAGTTCCCGCTGCGGCGGGTGGAGGACCACCCCGACACGGTGCCGCCGGAGTGGCTGGCGAAAGGCGGGGTGATGCTGCCCGTCCACCTGCGCGAGGCGATGTGGCTGAGCTTCGGCGGAACGAGGGAGCCCGCCGCGCTCCAGGTGGGTGTCGGCAAGGTGTGCGCCGTCTCCGGCGAGCGCTGGACGGGAAGCCTGGCGCGCACCCCGCAGAACTACGTGGTGCTTCCCCGGCAGCCGTGGCCGGACGGCATCAACTCCGGGGACGGGACGGTGCGCCAGTTCGTCGCCGTACCGCTGGGACTCGGAGCCACGGTCGAGGGGCAGGTCACCGGGGAGGAGACCACCGGAGGCGTACAGCTCCAGGCTTTCCCGCTGGGGGCGCCGGCCCGGGAGGAGTGGCGGCGGGCGGAACGGGCGCGACAGGCGCTGCCGCGCGCGGGCGGAGGGACGGGACCCTACGGCGGCCCGCCCGCCCCCGGCGCCGTCGGCGGCTTCGGCGCCCCGATGCCCGCACCGATGACGACGTCCGCGGGCGGGATGCCGGTCCCGGGTGCTCCCGGTTCGGCCCGCCCGGGTGGCAGGCCGGCTCCGCCCGCGCCTGCGGCCATGGGGCTCGGCGTCGGCGGCTCCATGCACCAGGACGTCTACCGGGACGACCGCCCGCTGTCCGACTGGGCCGAGGAGCCGGCCGCGCGGGTCTTCGTCCACCTGGTGACCCCGCCCGCGTGGCGCCGCATCACCGGGGAGGACGCCCCGCCCTCGCCGATCGACCGGGCCGCCTACACACGGGCCGGGCTGCCCTGGTTCGACTACTACGACGAGTCCGCCGCCGACCTCGCGCCGTCCGACGCCCTGGGCGGGGTCAAGCCGGTGGGGGAGTGGCTCGGCGACGACCACACCCCGTGGGCGGAGCCGGCCCCCGGGCAGGTCAAGCCGCTCGGAAACGCCCCAAGGCCGGGCAAACCCGTACAGGACGGCGACTGGTAACAGCCGAGGGCGGCGCGGTCCACGCCGGTGCGTGCGGGTGCGTGTGGCTGCGTGCGGACCCGCACGGGGCTGCTGGGGCCCCCACCGAACTGGCCGGGAACGTGCGGTCGTTCGGAATGGGCCGGGGCCGCGTGGGATCATGCGCGGGCCATACCTGTAAACGAAGGGGGAGTTCGGTGACCGGTGTACGCAAGGGCCTGGCCAAGGTGGAGGTCGCACTGCGGTGGGACCCCAGTCCGGCCGGCACGCCCGCGAACGACCTCGACATCGTCGCCGCCGTCTACGGCGCCGCGGACCTCCGCGGGACGCCCGTCCAGCTGGTGCACTTCGGCAGCCGGTCGCCCGACGGGACCATCACCCTGAACCGGGACAGCCACACCGGCCAGGGCTTCGGCTTCGACGAGGTGATGACCATAGAACTGCACCGGATGGCGTCGGAGTCGAGCCGTGTGGTGGTCGGCGTCGTCATCCAGAACGGCGCTGCGGGCACGGGCGCCGTCAAGACCTTCTCGGAGGTCGAGGGCACCGGGTTCCGGATCCGCGAGGGACACACCGACCTCGCCGAGGGCGACTTCGGCGCGGTGCCCTCCGCGACCGCGGCCACCTTCGCCGAGTTCACCCGGGACGCCTCGGGCGCCTGGTTGTTCGAGCTGTGGGTGCACGGCTTCGACTGCGGCCCGGAGGAGTTCGCCCGCACCATGGGCGGGGCCCGCTGAGGGCTACCGCGACGATCCGACGCGGGTCCGCACAGACCGGGCGGCGGTCACTCCTCTGAGCGAGTGGCCGCCGCCCGGTCCGGGTGGCGCGCTGCCGCCGTCCCCACGAGGCAGCGCGGGCGGGACGCCGTCAGGTCATCGGGACGGCGGCCCGCCGGTTCAGGGAGCCTGCCCGGCCGGGGGCCGGGTGGGGTGGCGGGGGGCGAGCCCCAGGGACGGGAGCATGACCGCGTCGACGAAACGCACCAGATAGTCGGCGTCCGCGTCCCGCCCCTCCAGTACCGGCCGGATGCGGAGCACGCCCATCAGCTGGGCGGGCAGGAACTCGACGGCCGGATGGTCCGCCGCGATCTCGCCGCGCGCCACCGCCCGTCCGAGCATCACGTCGAACGCGGCCAGTTCCGGCTCGACCAGCGCCTCGCGCAGGGCGCCCTGGAGTTCCTCGTCGCTCAGTACGGCGTGGCCGAGGGCCTGCATCAGCCGGGTGTCCCGTCCGGAGGTGCCGGCCGCGATCCGGGCCGCCTCGCGCAGGTCACCCGCCAGCGTCCCCGTGTCCACCGCGACGAGGGTGCCCCGCCGGCCCGCCCGCAGGGCGGCGGCGACGAGCTGCGGCTTGTTCTTCCACTGCCGGTAGAGCGTCGACTTGCCGCAGCTGGCCCGGGCGGCGATGCCCTCCATGGTCAGGGCCTCGTAGCCGTGCTCGCGCAGCTGCTCCAGGACGGCGTCGTAGAACTCCTGCTCCCGCTCCGGAGTGATCTTGGAGCGGCGTGAGGGGGTCGGCGTCGGCGTCGGTGTCGACGTCATGGAATGCGGCTCTCCTCGGGGTGTACGGGCGGCGGGTTCCCGTACGAAGTGTACCGGAACGCCACCGTATCGGTACACCCGCGTATCGATACGCACATGTATCGATACACTGGCGTGTCGCTGTGCGCGTCAACAGGAAGAGAGACCGGGGGATGACCTCCCACACCACACCTGCCGGGCCGGCCGGGCCGGCAGCCGGACCGAGAGCCGCGCGCCGTCGCCTCATACGCGAGCTGCTGCTCGTCGCTGGGTTCTTCACGGTCTACAAGGCGGGCCGTCTGCTCTCGACCGGCCGCACCGACGAGGCCTTCCGCAACGCGGCGTGGATCTGGGACACCGAGCGCGCCCTGCACCTTCCCGGCGAAGGCGCGGTACAGCGGCTGCTGCACGGCGAAGCGCTCGTGACCACCGCGAACAGCTACTACGCGTACGTCCACTTCCCCGCGACCGCGCTCTTCCTGGTCTGGCTCTACCTCCGCCGCCCCGGCCACTACCTGTGGACCCGCCGCGTGCTCGCCGTGCTCACCGGAGCCGCCCTCGCCTTGCACCTGGCCTTCCCGCTCGCGCCCCCGCGGATGCTCACCGCCGCGCACCTCGTCGACACCGGACAGGTCTACGGACCCACGGTCTACCGGGCCGCGCCGGATGCGGACACCCTGGCCAACCAGTTCGCCGCCATGCCCTCCCTGCACTTCGGCTGGGCGCTGATGCTCGCGTTCGGCATGATCGCCGCCACCTCCTCGACGACCCCGGCCGGGGCAGCGCCCTCCCGATGGCGTCTGCTGTGGCTGCTGCACCCGCTGCTGACGCTGTTCGTGATCGTCGGCACGGCCAACCACTACTGGGTCGACGCGTTCGTGGCCGCCGTGCTGCTCGGGGTGGCGCTGGTACTGATCCCGCGGCCGCGCGTGAGCGACCCGGAGGCCGGCGCCGACATCGACATCGACATCGATAGGGCTGGGGCTGGGGCTGAGGACGCGGACGCCGGCTCGGGCACCGGTCCGTACGCCTCCGTACACGGGATGCCGTGCCAGGAAGGCCCCTCCGTGAGCGCAGGGGCCGGGCGATGAACGACACCGTCCTCGCGGTCGGGCTCTGCCTCGCCTCGGCGGTGGCGTACGCGGCCGGCGCCGTCGCCCAGGAACGGCTCGCCCACGCCGCCGTCGCGCGCAGCGCCAAGGCCCTGCTGGGCAACGGCGCCTGGTGGTGGTCGGCTGGGCTGAACGGGGCCGCAGCCCTGCTGCACGCGGCGGCCCTGCGGTACGGGCCGCTCACCCTCGTACAGCCGCTCGGCGCGCTCACGCTGGTCGCGGCCGTCCCGATGGGGGCGCGCCGGGCCGGCCGCCGGGTGGCGGCCGTCGAGTGGCGCGGCACCCTGGCCACCGTGGCCGGGCTCGGCCTGCTGTTGCTCCCGGCCTCCGGGCCGGCCCCCGACGACACCCTCACACTGGCCGAGGCGTTCGCCGTGTCCGGGGCGACGGCCGGCGTGATCCTTCTGCTGACCGCGGTCAAGGACCCGCGTTCGGGGCTGCGGCACGCGACGGCGTCGGGGCTGGCCTCCGCTGCGGCCTCCGCCCTGACCCAGACCGTGGCCGTGGCGGGCGGCCGCGGCGGATCCCTGCTCAGCGTCCGGGTCGTCGCGGTGGCCCTGCTCGTCGTGGTGTTCGCCGTGGGCGGGATGCTGCTGTCGCAGCGGGCCTACCGGGGCGGGCTCGGCGCCCCGCTCGCCGTGGTGAACCTGGCCAACCCGCTGGCCGCGGCCGCCATCGGCATGGTGCTCCTCGGCGAACGACTCCAGGGCGGCCTGCCGGGGCTGCTGTTGGCAGGGGCCGGGGCCTTCGCGGCGGCGCGGGGGGTGCTCCTGCTGACCCGGACGCACTCCGGCGAGGCGGTGCCCGCCGTCGCCGCTCCGCTGGGGGGCCGCGTGGCGGCCTGATCCCCGGAGAACCGTTCCGGCTCCGGCCGCGTCCTTTCCGGAGAACGTACGAACCACGGTGCGGGCGAACGACCGAACGGCAGAACGACCGAACGACCGAAGCGGAGTGACTGGGCATGGGGATCGTCAGCTGGATCGTCCTGGGACTGCTGGCCGGAGGTATCGCCAAGGTCCTGCTGCCCGGCCGGGACCCCGGTGGCCTGATCGGAACCACCCTCATCGGCGTCGCCGGAGCCTTCATCGGCGGCTGGCTCTCGGCGAAGTTCCTGGACAAGCCGATCCAGACCGAGTTCTTCGACCTCGCCACGTGGGGCTCCGCCATCGCGGGTTCGCTGGTCCTGCTGATCGGCTACCGCGTCCTGTTCGGCAACTCCCGGGACTGACACGGGTCCGCGGATCCGGCCCCTTGTGCGCCGCCCGGTCCGGCCCGCGCCTCCGACCGGTGCCCGAGGGCATGATCGAGTGCACCGCCAGGAGAAAGCCGCATGAGGACATCCACCGGCAACTCGGCACCGCCGAGCGGCTGCTGCGGGAGGATGCCGCCGCCCGCCGGGTGCACGCCGTGCGCGTCCGGATCGACACCGCGGTCCGGGAGAACGTGCGCCGCCCCGCTCTCACCGGCGTCGGCAGGATCCGTGCCGACGCGTCGCGCCTCGAACCGAGCCCGCAGACGCCCGGCGGCGACCGGCCGCCCATCAGGTTCCAGCCGATGTCCGGCCACCATACGGCGGCGTTCCTCACCTGCCTGAGCCACCGGCGTGAGAGACGGCCGGAGAGACCGGAGCCTTACGCTGGCCGCACCACGCGATGTACGTGAACGAGCAGCGAGGAAACCGGTACCGACATGAGCGTCACCCCCGTCCCCACAGCCGACCTGTACGACGAGCACGGCGAAGGCCTGGGCATCTGCGCCATCGGGTTCCGGCAGTTCGGCGGCCGCCGGCTCTTCGCCGGGCCCGTCCGAACCGTCCGGTGCCAGGAGGACAACGCCCTGCTGCGCGGCCTCGTCCACACGCCGGGTGAGGGAGCCGTCCTCGTCGTGGACGGCGGCGGCTCGCCGCGCACGGCCCTGGTCGGCGACCTCCTCGCCGGCGCGGCCGAGCGCAACGGCTGGGCGGGCCTGATCATCAACGGCTCGGTCCGCGCCAGCGTCGCCCTCGGCGGGCTCGATGTGGGCATCAAGGCGCTGGGCACGGTCCCCCGCAAGAGCGGCAAGACCGGTGCGGGCGCGGTCGACGAGCCCGTCACCATCGGCGGCATCACCTTCCGCCCCGGGGACATCGTGCACGCGGACGACGACGGCGTGGTCGTCCTGCCCCGCTGACGTGCGAGCCGTCCGAAACCGGCCAGGGCCATCGCACCGGCCCTGGCACCGGCCTGGCCGGCCCGGTTTCACTGCGGGTCCATGAGACGACACAGGATCACGGGCCTGCTCAACGCGATCGCGCTGGCCGCAGGCACCCTGGCCGCCGCGGGACCCGCGCACGGCCTGACTGCGGCCGAGCCGCCGCCCGCCGAGTTCGGCACCGACTGGCACGACCCGCTCACCGCGGCTCCGCCCGTCACCCGGCCCGGCACCCGCTCCTGTCAGGTGACCCTCGCGGAGGCGCAGTTCCGCGACTTCACCCCGTACCACGGGAGTTACACGCCGCCCGCGGCCTGCGGCACGGACGGCTGGGCCAAGGTGGTGCTCCGCCTCGACGGCAAGGTCAAGGGACGCCAGTACGACCGCCTCGGCCACCTCGCCCTCGGCGGCGTGGAGATCCTGCGCACCTCCACGCCCCAGCCCTCGCCCGACGGCATCACCTGGTCCGTCGAGAAGGACGTCACCCGTTACCGCGACACCCTCACCCGCCCGCAGCCCGTCGAGATGCTCATCGGCAACGTCGTCAACGACACCTACACCGGCGTCATCGACGTCAAGGTGACACTGACGTTCCATGCGGCCGAGGGACACACCACCGCCCCCGACACCCCCGACCGGGTCCTGCCGCTCACCTCCCCGACGGTCACCACCCCGCGCAACACCGAGCGCCTCCTCGCCGAGGTGTACGCCACGGGGTCCGGCGGCGGGTGCGAGGAGTACTGGTACATGACCACCCCGGAGGCGGCCCCGTACTCCTGCAAGGCGGATGGGGGCCCCTACCGCGAGGTCCGTGTCTCCGTCGACGGGCAGCTCGCCGGCATCGCCGCGCCCTTCCCCACCGTCTGGACCGGCGGCTGGTCCAACCCCTTCCTCTGGTACGTCACCCCCGGGCCGCGCGCCTTCGACGTCCAGCCGATCCGGTACGACCTGACCCCCTACGCAGCTCTTCTCAACGACGGTCGCCCGCACCGGATCGAGGTGTCGGTGGCCGGGGTGCCGGCCGGGCAGAGCGGCTGGAGCACCCCCGCCAACCTGTTGCTGTGGCAGGACGAGGCCCGGGCGGTCGTCACCGGCGCCCTGACCCGGCACGAGCAGAGCGACCCGGCGGGCCACTCCCGCTGGACTCCCGCCGCGCCCGGAGGACAGCACCGCCTGGAGACCGAGGGAAGCCGCCGCCTCACCGTGGCGGGGTACCTGAACACCTCCCACGGCCGGGTGGCCACCACCGTCACCCGTGCCGTGCACAACTCCTCCGTCCACCGCTGGACCGACGGAGAGAACCTCGACGCGCTCTCCGCCACCTGGACCGACGAGGAGAGCGTGACGCGCGGGCCGGCCACCACCCGGACCGCCCGCACCTACACCATGGACGGCGAGACCACCCTCGGCGCAGGCGACCGGCTGCGCACGGTCCTCTCGCTCGGCGACCGCGCGGACACCGTCACCCTGCGCGGCGGCCGGACCGTCGACGCCTCCCGGCTCGACGACCGGTACACGGGCGACGCCACCTACACCGTGAACGTCCCGCGCGACCAGCGGCACGCGGTCGCCACCACCTCCGCCCGCCACCGCCTGTACGGTTCCCAGGCGCCCGGCGGGTGCTACGACCGCATGGTGGCCACCGTCCAGGGCACCGTCACGGTGGACCGCCTCCGCTGCTGACACCGGCGCCGCCTACGATGTCCCGCCATGGACACGAGTGAGGCCGGCAGACAGCTGATCGACGGGCGCTTCGAACTGGTCGCGCCGCTGGGCAGCGGCGGTATGGGTACGGTGTGGCGGGCCCGGGACATCGCCCTGCACCGCGAGGTCGCCCTCAAGGAGGTGCGCCCGCCGGACCCTGCGACCGCCGCCGCCCAGCCCGGCCTCACCGACCAGCTGCGCGAACGCGCCGTCCGCGAGGCCCGCGCCCTCGCCCGTCTCGCCCACCCCCACGTGGTCACCATCCATCACATCGTCGAACCGCCGGCCGACGCGGACGGGCACCCGTGGATCGTCATGGAGCTGGTCAGGGGCGGTTCCCTGCACGACCGGCTGGCGTCCGGCCCGATGCCCCCCGCGGAAGTGCTGCGGCTCGGCTTCGACGTGCTGTCGGCGCTGCGCGCCGCGCACGCCGAGGGGGTCCTCCACCGTGATGTGAAACCGGCCAACGTGCTGCTGCGCCCCGACGGGTCGGCGGTGCTCACCGACTTCGGCATCGCGGCGCTGCACGGGTCGACCGCACTCACCTCGACCGGGGTGCTGATCGGCTCGCCCGAGTACATCGCGCCTGAACGCGTCCGCGGGGAGGAGGGGCTGGCCGCCTCCGATCTGTGGTCGCTGGGCATGCTCCTGTACGTGGCCGCGGAGGGGGTCCATCCACTGCGCCGGGCCACCAGCCTGGCCACGGTCGTCGCCGTGCTCGACGAGCCGATCCCGGCGCCCGTGCGCTCGGGCCCGCTGGGGCCCGTACTGGAAGGGCTGCTCGTACGCGACCCGGCCGCGCGGCCCGACGGAGCCCGGCTGGAACAGCTGCTCCGGGATGCGAGCGCTGCTCTCGGCCCGGGTTTCGGGGCTGGACACGGTCCCGTGGCTGCCGCCGCACCGATCCCGGCCGCCACCCCCGTATCTCCCGCCACCCCGGTCCCGGTCGCCACCCCCGTCCCGGCCGCCCCCGTGGCCCCTGCTCCGTACGGGCAGTACGGCCCGTACACACCGCCCACCCCGCCACCGTTCGGCCCCGGATCCTCCCCCTACGCGGCCACCACGGCCCCCCTTCCCGTGGCGCCCGCCCGGCGCAGGCGCCCGGCCCTGCTCGGCGCCGCGATCACGGCGGTGCTGGCGGCCGGCGTCGTCGGGATCGTCCAGCTGCTGCCCGACGGAAACGCCGGCGACGACGACGCGAAGGACCCGGCCGCCACCCGCCCCGCCGTCGCCACTCCCGGCACCCCGGCCACCGCCTCCGCCCGGACCCCCGGCGCCCAGGCGAGCACGCCCAAGTCCGACGTGCCCCGGGGGAGCATGCTCACCCCTGAGAGCGTCCGGACCGCCCTGGAGGCGCTCAAGCAGCAGACGGGCACGACCACCTTCGTGGACCTGAAGGTCTACGACGGCTACGTGCTCGCGTCCATCCCCACCGCCCCCGGCGCCGAGACCGTCGACTCCTGGCAGTACCGCGACGGCGCGGCCAAGCGCACGGGCCCCGACGGCACCGTCGAGAAGGGCGATCCGCTGATCGACATGGCCACCGTCAACTGGGACGCGCTGCCCGGCCTGCTGGAGCAGGCCAAGAAGGACCTCGGCGTCGCGAACCCGACCTCGCGCTACGTGATCGTCGAGCCCTGGATGATGGACAAGGTCCCGTGCATGCGCCCTTACCTCAGCGACGAGTACGGCCGCGGCGGCTATGTGCTCGCCGGCATCGACGGCAAGGTCAAGAAGGTCGTCGCCTCCTGAGATCGTGTGCGTGTACGTGTTCGCGTACACGATCTCAGCCCCGGTACGCCCCTGCACGCGTGCACGCGTGCATCTCCACGGTCCGAACAGCACAAGGAGCACGACCACCATGCCCAGCTGGCGCGCCACCCTCACGGCGGCCGGGATATCCGGCCCCCGGCTGCGGGACGACTACACCCACGCCGCCCGCCGGGTGCTCCGCCGCGAACCCGCCCCGTACCTCGCGCTGCGGATGCTCGCGGCCCCGCACCTGGTGCCCTGCCTCGCCGCCGGACTCGCCTTCATGAACCTGGTCGACGACGTGGCCGAGACCGGCACCCCGCGGCAACGGACCGCCGGACTCGCCGCATTGACCGACCGGGTCGAGGCCGCCCTGAAGTCCGGGGACAGCCCCGACCCCCTCCTGCGCGCCTACGCCCACGCCGTGGACTCCCGCGCCCTCCCCGCGCACTGGGTGTCCCGGTTCCTCGAGGGCGCCGCCACCGCCGAGGCCGGCTTCGACGGCTTCGCCGACGAGGAGGACTTCCAGGCCTACCTCGACGCCTACGCGTGGCCCGGGGTGCTCGTCTTCACCGGACTGCAGTACCAGGGCGGCCCCGACCCCGAACAGGCCGCCGGCTGGCGGCGGTTCGTCGACGCCGCCCAGCGCGTCGACTTCCTCGCCGACCTCTGCGGGGACCTCGCGGAGGGCCGTCTCTGCATTCCCCGCGCCCGGCTCGCCGAGCACGCGGTGACCCGCGCCGACCTGGAACAGGCCCGTGACACCCCTGCCACACGGGCCCTCCTCGCCGCCGAGAGCCGCCGCGCGCGCGGAGCCCTGGACGCCGCCCACGGCATTCTCGACCTCGCCGAACCCGGGCTGCGTCCCGTCATAGCGACCATGACGGAGCTCATGGCGCACCAGCTGACCGCCGTGGAACGTGCGGGCGTGGCCGCCCTGCGCCGGGACATCGGCTACGGCCCGGCGGCGCCCCTGCGCATCCTCGTCGGCGCCGCCCGTCGCCGGGACCGGTTCTAGTAGGCCCCGTTGACGTTGTCGATCGAGCCGTAGCGGGCTGCCGCGTAGTTGCAGGCCGCGGTGATGTTGGCGACCGGGTCGTAGGAGTCCGTCGAAGTCCCGGGCACGTGGTAGGCCTTGAAGGTCGGGTCGATGACCTGCAGCAGGCCCTTGGACGGGATTCCGTTCCGGGCGTTGATGTCCCAGAGGTTGATCGCCTTCGGGTTGCCGGAGGACTCACGCATCACATTGCGGTGAATTCCGTTGTAGCTGCCGGGAATACCGTGCTTGGCCATGACGTCGAGGGATTCGCGGATCCACCCGTCGAGATTGTTCGGGTAGGAGGTCGCCTTCTTGGCGACGGACTTGGCGACGGACTTGGCGGCGGACTTGGCGGCGGGCTTGGCGGCGGGCTCGGCCGCCGTGGCGGCCTTCGCCTGGGCGCCGATGGCCAACGTGATACCGGGATGGATGAGCGACGGGTTGTCGCCGACGACGGCCCGGTTCGCCTCGTAGAGCTGCTTCCAGCCGCCGTTCAGGGAATGGTCCGCCGCGATCTCCGAAAGGTTGTCACCGACGACCACGGAATAGGTCGCGATCGGCGCAGTCACCGCGGTCACCGCGGTCGGCGCCGTCACCGCAGGCACCGCGGTCGGCACGGACACCGCCTTGATCGTGGTCACAGCCGCCGTCGGCGCGCCGGTTCCGACCGCTCCCGCGGTGGTCGCGCTGATCAGCGGAAGCGTGAGGGCCGCGCCACCTGTGCCGGCGAGGGCCAGCTTCCGGGTGATCGGGTTCTGCTTCGGCCGACGGTGCTTACCCTTTGCAGGCATGGCGGAATTCCTCACGTGTGGGGCGGGAGACCCGGGCGGCGGGGCCGTATTCGGCAGCTCACCACCTGGAGTGAGGTGACCGTAGGTGAGCCCGCCGGGCGGGAACAAGCCCCGAATTCCACCGATAGATCGACATCCCGCTATCCGCCCCGGAAATGACCTTGAAGGTGTATCTGCGAAATGGCCGATTCCCTTTCCGGGAAAAGGGAATCGGCCTCTTGTGGAAAATGATGTTGGCGTGTAGGGCGTGACTCACATCACGGGCCGACGGCCTCGTGGTCAATAGGGGCAAGTCCACTCTCTGCGTGCCTCATTCGGGCGACTCGCACCCTAGGTGCCAAATCGCCCATTGCGGCTCTTTCCGGTGTGGATTTCTCGCGCCGGCAGGCCCGGGGAGGACTCCGTGAGTGCCGCCAGCCGCTCCAGCGTGGCCGTCACCGCGGTCTCCGAGGCCGGGAGCAGGGGGAGCCGGACGTCGGGGGTCGGGATGCGCCCCTGCGCGTGCAGCACGCCCTTGACGACCGCCGGATTGGGTTCGGTGAAGGCCGCCGCCGAGAGCTGGGCCAGCGCATGCCCCAGCGCTCGCGCCCGCCCCGCGTCGCCCGCCCGCCAGGCCGCGGCGAGCTCCGCGAACCCCTCCGTCGCCAGATGGGCCGAGGCCAGGATTCCGCCCCGCGCGCCCAGCGCCAGCATCGGCGACACGTACGCGTCGTCGCCCGCCAGCACCTGGAAACCGGCCGGCAGGTCACCGAGCAGCTCCACCGCGTCCTGGTCGACGGCGCCCGTCGCGTACTTCACCCCGGCGACCCCGGGGAGGGCCCCGAGCGCCCGCAGCGTGGTCGCGTCCAGCGGCTGACCGGTCCGGTACGGGATGTGATAGACGATCAGCGGTACGGGGCTCACCTCGGCCAGCCGCTCGAAGTGCGCCAGCACCCCCGCGGCCGACGGCCGTACGAACGACGGCACGGTGACCAGCGCCGCCCGCAACTGCGGCCACCGCTCCAGCCGGGCCAGCGAGGCCTCGGCGTCCCGGGTGCCGCAGGCCCCGACGCCGACGGTCAGCAGGGCCCCCCGCTCCCGGCAGACCCGTGCGCACACCCCGGTGACGAGGTCACGCTCCGATGCGTCGAGGCAGGCCGCCTCAGCGGTGGTGCCCAGTGCGACGAGCCCGGTGGCACCCGCGTCGAGCACCTCGTGGGCCAGTGCCTCCAGAGCCTCGGCGGCGACGCCTCCGGTGCGGGTGAAGGGGGTGACGAGCGGTACGTGGACCCCGTCGAGCGGCAGGGCTGCTGCGATGTCCTGTGTCATGTGAAGAGCCTCACCCGCCCTGAGAATCAAATCCAGTTCGCATTTCTTACTTGATCCGTAAGCTGGTCCGATGCTCGATGTACGACGCCTGCGCCTGCTGCGCGAACTCGCCCGCCGCGGCACCATCGCCGCCGTGGCCGAGGCCCTCAGCTTCAGTCCTTCGGCGGTCTCCCAGCAGCTCGGCGTCCTGGAACGGGAGGCCGGCCTGCCCCTGCTGGAACGCACCGGCCGCCGGGTCCGGCTCACCCCGGCCGGACAGAACCTGGTCCGGCACGCCGAGGCGGTCCTCGAACGGCTGGAGCAGGCCGAC
This sequence comes from Streptomyces sp. NPDC054849, assembly GCF_053610945.1. Classification (NCBI taxonomy): domain Bacteria; kingdom Bacillati; phylum Actinomycetota; class Actinomycetes; order Kitasatosporales; family Streptomycetaceae; genus Streptomyces; species Streptomyces sp. NPDC054849. The sequence continues at coordinate 2,047 of NZ_JBSGZI010000107.1, read as the reverse complement.
GCCGACCTCGCCGAGGCGCGCGGCGGCCTGGCCGGAGCCCTGCGGATCGGCGCCTTTCCCACCGCCGTCCGGGCCATCGTCCCGGCCGCCCTGGTCGCCCTCGCCCGGCGCCACCCGCGGCTGGAGCCGATGGTCTCGGAGACCGACCCGGCTGCCGTGGCGCACGCCCTGCGGGCCGGCGACCTGGACGTTGCCCTGGTGCACGAGTACGACTTCGTACCCGCCGCGCAGGAGCCGGGACTGGACACCGAGCCGCTGTACGGCGAGGCGATGTACCTGGCCGCGGCCGCCGACCCCGTCGGGGAAACCCCCGACCCGCCCCGGGGATCCGACCAGGGCGCGGCCCTGCGTGTCCATGCGCAAGCGCCGTGGATCACCGCCACACCCGGCACCCTCTGCCATTCCATGACCGTACGGGCCTGCCAGGCCGCCGGTTTCACGCCGCGGGTCCGCCACCAGGTCGACGAGTTCGCCACCGTGCTCGCGCTGGTCGCGGCCGGCCAGGGCGTGGCCGTCGTCCCGCAGCTCGGGGTCACGGGCCCCGCCGATCCGGCCGTGCGCCTCACCCGTCTGCTCATGGAGCGCCGCACCAATCTGGCCTTCCGCAGTGGAGCCGGCGCCCACCCGGCGGTGGCCGCGTTCGGGACGGCACTTCGCGCCGCCGTACCGCCGGATCTGGCCGGGTCGCGCGCCGGAGCGTGACACAACTCCCGTACCGCCCGACGCCCGTGTACGTTCGTTGATCCAGACCGATTCGATCAGAGCGGGGTACGACGTGACGCATCGCGTACGAGGGGTCATCGCCCGGAGCAAGGGCGCACCGGTGGAGACGACGACGATCCTCGTGCCCGACCCGGGACCCGGTGAGGCCCTCGTGCGGGTCCAGGCCTGCGGGGTCTGCCACACCGATCTGCACTACCGGGAGGGCGGCATCAACGACGCATTTCCGTTCCTGCTCGGCCACGAGGCCGCGGGAGTGGTCGAGTCGGTCGGCCCGGACGTCACGTCCGTGGCCCCCGGCGACTTCGTCGTCCTCAACTGGCGTGCGGTGTGCGGGACCTGCCGTGCCTGCAGGCGGGGCCGTCCCTGGTACTGCTTCGCCACCCACAACGCCACCCAGGCAATGACGCTGGAGGACGGCACCCCGCTCTCCCCGGCCCTCGGCATCGGCGCCTTCGCCGAGAAGACGTTGGTCGCGGCCGGCCAGTGCACCAAGGTGGACCCGGCCGCCGCGCCGGCCGCAGCCGGCCTCCTCGGCTGCGGGGTGATGGCGGGCCTCGGCGCCGCCCTGAACACCGGCAACGTCGGGCGGGGCGACTCCGTCGCCGTCATCGGCTGTGGCGGAGTGGGCAATGCGGCCGTCGCCGGCGCCCGGCTGGCGGGCGCCTCGCGGATCATCGCGGTGGACCTCGACGACCGGAAGCTGGAGTGGGCGCGCGGTCTCGGGGCCACTCACACCGTCAACGGACGCACGGAGGACGTGGTCAAGGCGATCCAGGGCCTGACCGGCGGCAACGGAGCGGACGTGGTGATCGACGCCGTCGGCCGCCCCGAGACCTACCAGCAGGCCTTCTACGCGCGCGACCTCGCCGGGACGGTGGTCCTCGTCGGCGTGCCGACCCCGGAGATGAAACTCGAACTCCCGCTCCTCGACGTCTTCGGCCGCGGCGGCGCCCTGAAGTCCTCCTGGTACGGGGACTGTCTGCCGGAGCGGGACTTCCCGCTGCTCATCGACCTCTACCTGCAGGGCCGGCTCGACCTGGACGCCTTCGTCTCGGAGACCATCCCCCTCGACGGGGTCGAAGCCGCTTTCGCCCGGATGGAACGCGGCGAGGTGCTCCGCTCGGTCGTCGCCTTCTGACGACGGCCGCGGGTCCCTCCGGACTGACCTTGCGCCCCCCTTCATCGCGTGCGCAAGGCCTGGGCCGTCTCTTTCGGATCTTGCCGGGCCCGCGACGCCCGGCACCGCACCCGGCCGCGTTGTCGGGGCGCCCGAGTACGTCCAGTACACGGGCGCCCCTCCGCCTTGCCGGGCACGGCACCGGAC
>NZ_JBSGZI010000106.1:0-27750 GCF_053610945.1 Streptomyces sp. NPDC054849 | reverse complement strand
AGAGCGCCTGCATGGCATGCAGGAGGTCAGGAGTTCAATTCTCCTTAGCTCCACAGTGAAGAAGCGGGCCACCCGGATCGGGTGGCCCGCTTCTCGTTGTGCCCGATTCTCGCCGACCCCGCTTGCCGGTCTCCCTGCTTCTAGGTGCCTGCTTCTCGGTGTTCCCGCTTCTCGTGCGCCCGGCTCTCCGGACCGCTTCCCGTTCGTGGGGTCGCACCGCCACCGTGCCGGCGGGTGGAACGGCCGAGCGTCGGCAGGGGCCGCTGCGGTACCCTGACGCCATGCGTGCCGTACGCCTTCTGCTTACCGAGCCGCGCTGATCAGTACCGACCCCTTCGAGACGGTCGGCCTCGGCGCGGCGCCCCCTCCTGTGCGAGGGGTTTTTTCGTTTGGGCAGGCAGAGACGGCAGAGACGATCGATGGAGCTTCAGAAATCATGAGCGAGACGAACACCCCGGCCCCCGAGGCGGCCGAGGCGCACCGTTACACGGCTGCCATGGCCGCCGACATCGAGGCACGCTGGCAGGACGTATGGGACGCGCAGGGCACGTACGAGGCCCCGAACCCGTCCGGTGACCTGGCCGGGGACCCCGCGGTGGTCGCACGGCCCAAGAAGTTCATCATGGACATGTTCCCGTACCCGTCCGGCGCGGGGCTGCACGTCGGCCACCCGCTCGGGTACATCGCCACCGACGTCTACGCCCGCCACCAGCGGATGACCGGCCACAACGTCCTGCACACCCTGGGCTTCGACGCCTTCGGCCTGCCGGCCGAGCAGTACGCCGTACAGACCGGCACGCACCCGCGGGTGTCGACCGAGGCCAACATCGAGAACATGAAGGTCCAGCTGCGCCGGCTGGGTCTGGGTCACGACAGGCGGCGGTCGTTCGCCACGATCGACCCGGACTACTACAAGTGGACCCAGTGGATCTTCCTGCAGATCTACAACTCCTGGTACGACGCCGACGCGAAGAAGGCCCGGCCGATCACCGAGCTGGTCGCCGCCTTCGAGGACGGCTCGCGTGAGGTTCCCGGCGGCCGCGCCTGGGCCGCGCTGGCCGAGGGCGAGCGGGCCGACGTACTGAACGAGTACCGGCTGGCGTACTCCTCGGACGCGCCCGTCAACTGGTGCCCCGGGCTGGGCACCGTACTGGCCAACGAGGAGGTCACCGCGGACGGCCGGTCCGAGCGCGGCAACTTCCCGGTCTTCAAGTCCAAGCTGAGCCAGTGGAACATGCGGATCACCGCGTACGCCGACCGGCTGCTGGACGACCTGGACGCGCTGGACTGGCCCGAGGCCATCAAGCTGCAGCAGCGCAACTGGATCGGCCGCAGCGAGGGCGCGCGCGTCGACTTCGCGCTGGGCGACGAGGCGATCACCGTCTTCACGACGCGTCCCGACACGCTGTTCGGCGCCACCTACATGGTGCTGGCGCCCGAGCACCCGCTGGTCGAGAAGTTCATCCCGGCCGCCTGGCCCGAGGGCACCCACGACGTGTGGACCGGCGGGCACGCCACGCCGGCGGAGGCCGTCACCGCCTACCGCAAGCAGGCCGCCTCGAAGTCCGACGTCGAGCGCCAGGCCGAGGCCAAGGACAAGACCGGTGTCTTCACCGGCGAGTACGCGATCAACCCGGTCAGCGGCGCCAAGGTCCCGGTCTTCATCGCCGACTACGTGCTGATGGGCTACGGCACCGGCGCGATCATGGCCGTTCCGGCCCACGACAGCCGCGACTTCGAGTTCGCGCGCGCCTTCGAGCTGCCGATGCGCTGCGTCGTGCAGCCGTCGGACGGCCGCGGAACCGACCCGTCCGAGTGGGACGACGCCTTCGTCTCGTACGACGCGAAGCTGGTCGACTCGACCGGTGAGGGCATCTCGCTGGACGGTCTGGGGGTCGTCGAGGCGAAGGCCGCGATCACCGACTGGCTGACCGAGCGCGGCATCGGCGAGGGCACCGTCAACTTCCGTCTGCGCGACTGGCTGTTCAGCCGCCAGCGCTACTGGGGCGAGCCCTTCCCGATCGTCTACGACGAGGACGGCGTCGCGCACTCGCTGCCCGCGTCGATGCTGCCGCTGGAGCTGCCGGAGGTCGAGGACTACTCGCCGCGCACCTTCGAACCGGACGACGCGACCTCGAAGCCGGAGACCCCGCTGTCGCGCAACGAGGCGTGGGTCAACGTGGAGCTGGACCTGGGCGACGGCCGCGGCGTGCGCTCGTACCGCCGCGAGACCAACACCATGCCGAACTGGGCCGGTTCCTGCTGGTACGAGCTGCGCTACCTGGACCCGAACAACGCGTCGGCCCTGGTGGACCCGGAGATCGAGCAGTACTGGATGGGGCCGCGCGAGGGCCAGCCGCACGGCGGTGTCGACCTGTACGTGGGCGGCGCCGAGCACGCGGTGCTGCACCTGCTGTACGCGCGCTTCTGGTCCAAGGTGCTGTTCGACCTGGGGCACGTGTCGTCGGCGGAGCCGTTCCACAAGCTGTTCAACCAGGGCATGATCCAGGCGTACGCCTACACCGACGAGCGCGGTGTGTACGTCCCGGCGGCCGAGGTCGAGGAGCGCGACGGGGCGTACTTCTACGACGGCAAGCAGGTCAAGCGCGAGCACGGCAAGATGGGCAAGTCCCTGAAGAACGCCGTCACCCCGGACGAGATCTGCGAGGAGTACGGCGCTGACACGCTGCGCCTGTACGAGATGGCGATGGGTCCGCTGGACGTCTCCCGTCCGTGGGACACGCGGGCCGTGGTCGGCCAGTACCGCCTGCTGCAGCGGCTGTGGCGCAACATCGTCGACGAGGAGACGGGCGCCGTCACCGTCGTCGACGGAGAGCCGGGCGAAGACACGCTGCGCGCGCTGCACAAGGCGATCGACGGGGCCGGCGCGGATCTGGCCGGGCTGCGGTTCAACACCGCCATCGCCAAGATCACCGAGCTGAACAACGCCCTGACGAAGGCGGGCCGCCCGCTGGAGCGCTCGGTCGCCGAGCGCCTGGTGCTGCTGGTCGCGCCACTGGCCCCGCACATCGCGGAGGAGCTGTGGCACCGCCTGGGCCACAGCGACTCGGTGGTCCACCAGGACTTCCCGGTCGCCGACCCGGCGTACGTCGTGGACGAGAGCGTGACGTGCGTGGTGCAGGTCAAGGGCAAGGTCAAGGCGCGGCTGGAGGTGTCGCCGACGATCTCGGAGGCGGAGCTGGAGCAGCTGGCGGTGACCGATGAGGGTGTCGTGGCGGCGCTGGGCGGCGCGGAGATCCGCAAGGTGATCGTGCGCGCTCCGAAGCTGGTGAACATCGTCATCTGAGATCGCGCCCCCGGCATGGGGGAGATCCCGTACGGGCAGGTTGGGGGTTCGATTGGAACCCCTGGCCTGCCCGTGGCGTTTACGGTGGAGGGGACGGAAAAACAGCTCGCGGGGACTGGGGAAGGGACATTCATGGAGGAGGCGCTGATCATCTTCGCGCTGATGGTTCTTTTCGCCTTCCTCGGCTTGGGCGTGTACGCGACCGTCAAGGTGGTGAAGGCGACCAAGCGCGGGGTGGACCGGACGATCACGCAGGCGCGGCGGACGGTGGAGGACACCACCCTGCGGGCCAAGAGCTTCGGGCAGGTCGGGGTCCCGGGTGCGCTGGCGCAGCTGCGGCTCGACCTGCGGACGTCCATGCGGTCCACGCAGCAGGCGCTGCACGACGGGGTCCGGGTGGACGCCTCGCTGAGGGAGTCGATCGCGCTGTTCGAGCGCCTGAGCGCGCACGGACACGAGCTGGACGACGAGCTCAGGCGGCTGGAGCAGGATCCGGACCGCAAGCGGATCGCGGACATCCTGCCCGACCTGCGCGAGCGGGTGGCCAAGATCACGCAGGCGTCGGATTCGCTGCGCTGGGCAGCGCGCGACCGCGCGCGGCGCTTCGCGGAGGACGACCTGTCCGCCCTGTCGGCCCAGATCGAGGTCGAGTCCGACGCGCTGCGGGACTGGTCGCGGGAGTCGGTGGACGAACTGGCGGCGGCGGCCGCGGCGTGGGACGCGGCACAGACGCAGGCCCGGACACAGACCCAGGGCCCGGGGAATGCTGGGGAAAACGCCCCGGGGCAGGCTTCGGGGCAGGCGTCCGCCGAGGGCGGACGGGGCGCGGACCGGCAGCAGCCGGCTTTGAACCCGGCCGCCCCGGCGCCCCAGTATCCGTGGCAGAAGACGCGCCGGCCGGAGAACACGACCTGAGGAGAGGGGCCGGGGCGCGGTGGGCGTCCCGGCGCCCTCTGCGAGCGCCCTGCGAGCCCTGTGAGCGCTCTTTGCGGGGTGAGGCGCTCCGGGGGCGGTCCGAGGCCGCAGGTGCGGCGTCGGGGCAGGTGAGGGGCGCCCGACCACGCCTCGGCGCGGCGGCTGACAGGATGATCGTGCCGTAGGCTCTGGCCGCTGTCGGCGACCGGGCGTCGGTCCGGATGGGGCCCAGGCTGCCGTCCTGCCCCCACGGGCGGTAACCTCCGGCTCATGTCCCGCCATGTCGCCATCGTCACCGATTCCACGGCCTACCTGCCCCAACCGGCCATGGCGCGGCACGGAATCACCTCCGTCCCGCTAACCGTGGTGCTCGGAGGCGAGGCGCTCGAAGAAGGCACCGAGATCTCGGCGCGCAGCCTGGCCCTTGCCCTGCAGAAGCGCCGCTCGGTCACCACCTCGCGCCCCAGCCCGGAGGAGTTCGTCCGGGCCTACCGCGCGGCCGCGGACGCCGGGGCGACCGGCATCGTGAGCCTGCACCTGTCCGCCGAGTTCTCCGGCACCTACGACGCCGCCGTGGTCGCCGCCAGGACCGCGCCCGTGCCCGTACGTGTCGTGGACACCGGCATGGTCGCGATGGCCCTCGGCTTCTGTGCCCTCGTGGCCGCCGAGGTGGCCGAGGCGGGAGGTTCCGTGGACGAGGCGGTGGCGGCCGCGGAGAAGCGGGCGGCGGACATGTCCGCGTACTTCTACGTCGACACCCTCGACTACCTTCGCCGCGGCGGCCGGATCGGGGCCGCGCAGGCCCTCCTCGGCTCGGCCCTGGCGGTGAAGCCCCTGCTGACGCTGGACGGCGGGCGGATCGAGATGCTGGAGAAGGTGCGCACGGCTTCCAAGGCCATCGCCCGCCTGGAGGAGCTGGCCGTCGAGCGCGCCGGGTCCGCCGCGGTCGACGTGGCAGTGCATCACCTGGCCGCTCCGGAACGGGCCGAGAAGCTCGCCCAGCGGCTGCGCGAGCGCATCCCCGGCCTGGTCGAGCTGCACGTCAGCGAGGTCGGCGCGGTGATCGGCGCGCACACCGGGCCGGGGCTGCTGGCGGCGGTCGTCTCTCCCCGCTGATCACCGGAACGAGTGGCGCGGTTATCCACAACGGGGTTGTCATCCACCGGAATTGAAGGCTCCGAACGGTGTGCGGGGGCGGCCCCTACGGTCGTGGCATGACTCTTCGCACGCGTACCTCGCATCCGTCGGGCGCCACCAGCGGCCCGGGCCGTCCCCGTCTCTCCGACAGCCGTCTGCGCCACCGCCGTGCCCGCCGGGCCGCCGCTCGTGCTCATCCGGATCCGGATCCGGGCGCACTGCGCCGCCGGGCCGAAGCCCTGCTGGGCGGCAGCAGCCCGCCGCCGGAGCCTGCACGGCCGGAGGCGGACCCGCATACCGCCGCTGCAGGGGACGCCCGGAGTCGGTCCGAGGGGGGCGCCTATACCCGGACCGAGGCGGATCCTCGGACCCGGTCCGACGAGGACGTCCGTACTCGGCCCGCGGGCGATCGCCGGACCCGGCCCGGCGGGGACGTCCGGGCCCCGTCCGAAGGGGGTCCGCGGACCCTTCCTGACGGGGATGCCCGGGCCCCGTCCGAGGGGGATCCCCGGACCAGGCCTGAGGCGGATGGCCGGACCTCGCGCGATGAGGGTGGCGGGCTGCCCTCCGGGGCCGTGCGGAGACTGGCCGTGCGGGAGCGGCTGCCGGTGTGGTTGCAGGCCCGCTGTGGGGTCGAGCCGCGCACGGTCGTCGCCGTAGGGGTGGTGCTGGTCGTCGCCGTCGGATTCGCGGGGCAGCAGTACTGGTCCGCAAGGCCGCGGGCGGTGACTGTGCCCGCGGTGGTCGCCCCGGGAGCAGTGCCGGCCGCGGCGCCGTCGGGGGCGCAGGCCACGGGAGGGGGCGCCGGCGGCGCCACGCGGATCGTCGTCGACATCAGCGGCAAGGTCCGGGATCCCGGGGTGCGGCGGCTGCCCGCCGGTTCGCGGGTGGAGGACGCGCTGGCCGCCGCCGGGGGAGTGCGCCCGGGCACGGACACCAGCGGGCTCAACCGGGCCCGCGTGCTGGTCGACGGCGAACAGGTACTGGTCGGCGCCCCGGCGCAGCCGCCCCCGGGCGGCGCCGTCGGAGCCCCGGCCCCCGGCCCGCTCAGCCTGGGCTCGGCCACCGTCGCGCAGCTGGACGGTCTGCCCGGAGTCGGGCCGGTGCTGGCGCAGCACATCGTCGACTTCCGCACTGCCCGTGGCGGGTTTCGTTCCGTCGAGGAGCTGCGCCAGGTCAACGGCATCGGGGATCCGAGATAGCAGGAGTAACCTAAAGAGGTGACCCCGAAACGAGCCGTACTGCTTGTTCGCATCTCCGACGACAAAGCCCAGGACGCTGCAGGCGTCGGGCGGCAGGAAGAGGACGGTTACGCCCTCGCCGCCCGGCTGGGCTGGACCATCACCGAAGTCGTGGTCGAGAACGACACCTCCGCCTTCAAGCGGCGCAAGGTGAAGCTCATCGACGGAACGACTGCCCTCCGTACCGTCCGGCCCGGCTTCCGCCGCATCCTCGAGATGCTGGCCTCGGGCGAACACGACGGTTTCCTCGCCTACGACCTCGACCGTGTGGCCCGCGACCCGCGCGACCTCGAGGACCTCATCGACATCGTCGAGTCCCGCCGGCCGCACATCCCTGTTGAGAGCGTGTCCGGGTCCATGCGCCTGGCCAACGATGCCGATATCACCATGGCCCGCGTCATGGTGGCCATCGCCAACAAGTCCAGCAGGGACACGGCCCGCCGTGTCGCCCGCAAGCACCAGGAGCTGGCGCGGGACGGCAAGCCGGGCGGCGGCGGATTCCGCGGCTACGGCTTCACCGCGTCCGGCCGGGAGGTAGACCCCGTTGAGGCGGTCATCGTCCGGGAGATCGGCGACAGGATCCTCGGAGAGTGGGCGGAGCACCCGGCGCCGGCCTCGGTCGACCCGGCCGTCGGAGAGAGCCTGTACGCCATTGCTGACGACCTGCAGCGGCGCGGTGTGCCGACCGTGACCGGCGTCCCGTGGAACAGCCGCACGGTGCAGTCCATCGTCGCCAAGGCGTCGGTCGCCGGCCTCCGCGCCCACCGCGGCGAGGTCGTCGGCCCGGCAACCTGGGACGCGATCATCCCCGTTGAGAAGTGGGAGCGGATCCGGGCCCGCCTGGCCGAGCGGTCCAACCCAGCAGACCGGTCCCTGAAGCGGTGGCTGGGCGGGGTGCTGCACTGCTCCCTCTGTGGGCACCAGCTGAAGGGCTCGCACGGCAACGGCGGCCTGCGGTACTGGTGCGCTACCCCGTCAGGAGGCTGCGGGAAGATCGCTATCAAGGCGGAGTCCAGCGAGGAGGAAGTCAGCCGGCAGGTCCTCGAGCTGCTGTCGAAACCCAACGTCCTCACGCAGCTGAAGCACCTGGCCACCAGCGAAGTTACAGAAGACGCCCGCCGTGAACTCGCCGAAGACGAGGAACAGCTGAAGGAGCTGGCCCGCATGTGGGCCCACAAGCGGATGGGGTTCGGGGAGTACACCGAGGCCCGGAAGATCATCGAGAAGCGGGTGAAGGAGTCCCGGGCCCTGATGTCCTCCTCCGCCCCGCGGGCCCTGCGTGGTCTCCTCGCCGGTGACGTCGCGAAGGGCTGGGCAAAGCTGGGGCCTGGCGACAAGCGCGAGGTGGTTCTGCTGCTGGTTCGCGGGTACGAGGTGACCCCGTTCGACCGAACGAAGGGGCGCCGCTTCGACCCTGACCGGCTCGTGCCGATGACGCACGAGAGATGACATGCGAAAGGCCCCACACCGTCCTGGTGTGGGGCCTTCGTCATGCCTACTGATCAGACAGGGGATGGAAACCGTCCTCACCCCAGATGCCGGGACGGCCGGCCTCCTCTGCCAGGTACTTGTTCTGCAGCTCCATCCGCGCCGCCTCGCGGGCGATCTTGTTTTCGAGGGGCTCGTCTGCGGGATGGGGGCCGAGGTCGAGCCGGGCGCTCAGCTCGTCGGCGCGCCTCCGCATGTCCTGCACCGAGGCTTCGGCGAGGAAGGTCCGCTCATCCATGCCGGGCAAGGGTTCCGCGCCGCGGATCCAGGCACGGACGGCGCCGGCGGGCTCCGCCCTGGTGGGCGTTACCTGGTACGGGCGGTCGTCGAGCGGCACGAGGAGATTGACCGGCGCGACATCGAGGGCTAGGGCCAGGGATAGCAGCTCCTGCACGGACACGCTCTGCCGCTTGCCGTTCTCGAGGTTGGCCACGGTGAAGCGGTCCCAGCGGACGCCGTGCTTGCTGACCGCCTCGCCAAGCTGGGCGGCGCTCCAGCCGCGGCGGCCGCGCAATTCCTTGACCCGTTGCGCAATGGCGGCGACGGGCGCGGTCGGACTCTGGTCACGTGACATGACTTCACCTTAGCGAGACCTTGTGTCACTTGCCAACAGTGAGGCATGATTACACCGAGGCGAGATTTGACTGCCTCTTCATGTGAAATCAGATCACTTGGGAGGGATCTGGTGTCTCAAGAGACCAGCTCACCGGGTGTTGTTCGCCCCCCGCTCGCGACGGCCGAGGAGATCGCCGAGTACCTCGGTGTCCCCCTCGGGACCGTGTACCAGTGGTCAAGCCGAGGAGGCGGGCCACGACTGATCAAGGTCGGGCGGCACCTGCGGGCCCGCTGGTCCGACGTCGACTCGTACCTCGACACGCAGACGATCGGCGCCGCCTCATGAGCGAGACCAAGCCCCGGACCCTGCTCGACCTCTATGAGGCGAGGCCCCTGACTGACGCGCAGGTGCGGCGGATCGTCGCCCTTCTCGGCCTCGCTCAGCCTCGCCCGCACGACGCCGAGCAGGACCGCGAAGCCGCCTGAACGCAAAGCGGCCCCCACCTGGATTGCCGTCCGAGCAGGGGCCTGAACCACCCACCGTCATCCGAGACAGCAAAACGGCCGCGCGGGATTGCAGTCCCATATGCGCGGCCGTGAAGGGGTTCCTTTGAAGCCTACGGCCACACCACCAGAGATCGCCACCCACGACCCGGGCGAAATCGCCGGCCTCTGGGCCAGCGCCCGCGGCCTCTACTTCGCCAAAGACTTCCCGCCCTACGCCTCCCCCGCGTGGCGGGCCCTCCACCCCGACGACCCGCGCCGCCTCGCCGCCGCACTCGACGCCGCCGAGATGTGGCGCAAGTACGGAGACGACGTCGTGCAGTGGCTCCGAGACGCCTACGACACCCGCCCCGCCATCCACACCCGCAAGACCCTCGAGGAGATCGAGGCCGCCCGCCAGCCCAAGCCCCCGCACCAGCTCCAAGCAACCCCCGGATGGCCGCCCATCGCCATCCCCGGACAGCCCGGACGCTGGCTGCACGCCCCCCGTCAGGAGATGGCGGCTTGACCACGTACCACGAAGCAGACGCGCCGCTGGGGGATGGTCCCTCGGCGGCTCGTCCGCGTTCCGGACCAGACGACGCCATCGACTGGGGCGACCTCGAGCAGGCAGCCACCCCAACCCCCGCCGAGGACTCCGTCAGCCTGTTCAAGCCGGGCGGCGCGTTCTTCCACGACGTACCCGAAACCCCTGCCGCGGTCTGGGGGGCGGGCGGCGAGGTGCTGTGGGCCGAAGGGGAAGCCCTACTCATCGCCGCCCCCCAGGGCACGGGCAAGACCACCGTGGCCCACCAGCTCATCCGCGCCCGCCTCGGCCTGCAGGACGACGTCCTCGGCTTCCCCGTGGCACTGGGCAAACGCGTGCTGCTGCTGGCCATGGACCGCCCCGCCCAAACCCGCCGGGCCGGCAACCGCATCTTCTCCGGCGACGACCCGAAGTACCTCAATGAGCACTTGGTCGTCTGGGAGGGACCGCCGCCCTACGACCTGTCCAAGCAGACCGACATCCTCGCCGCCATGTGCGAGAAGGCGAAGGCCGACACCGTCGTGGTGGACAGCCTCAAGGACGCCGCAATCGGACTCTCCGAAGACGCCGTAGGCGCCGGTTACAACCGGGCCCGCCAGAAGGCACTCGCCGAAGGGGTCCAAGTCCTCGAGCTGCACCACAACCGGAAGGCCGGAGCCAACGGCGCTGCACCCAACACCATGTCGGACATCTACGGCTCCACCTGGATCACCTCCGGGGTCGGATCCGTGATCCTCATTTGGGGCGAGGCCGGCGACCCGGTCGTCTCCTTCCGCCACCTCAAGCAGCCCATGGACGAAGTCGGACCGTTCCAGCTGGTGCACGACCACGCGGCCGGAACGACCAACGTCATGCAGGGAATCGACCTGCTCGAGCTGGTCCGCCGCAGCGGCCCGGAAGGCGTCACCACGACCGCAGCCGCGGAGCACATCTTCGAGACGAGAAAGCCGACGGCCGCCGAGAAGGAGAAGGCCCGCCGCCGCCTCGAGAAGCTCGTCAAGGCTGAGCTCCTGACCCGCATCGAGCCGATGTTCACCGGCCTCTCCGCCACCTATCACCTCGCAGCCAAGGAGCTGTCGTGACTGGGGCGTGGGGGGTCCACGGTCGGGTCCACGCACCCTTTGTCCGTTTCGCTGCACGCGACGTCCACGCAGGTCCACGCTCGCCATGAATCCGCAGGTCACAGGTCCACGCAGGGGTCCACGCACCCCACGGCCCCAGGTCCACGTTTCCACCCCCCTCTAAGAGGGGGTGGAGCGTGACCCCCCCTCCCCAGCAGAAAGCCGGGCCTGTGTAACGCAGGCCCGGCCCCGTACACGCAGCCGTTACACCCAGCCGTTACACCAAGCCCTCGAGGAGTCCCCATGGACGTCGACGACATAGTCCGCGCACGCATCGAAGCAGCACGCCGGAAGGCCACAGAAGAGAAGAAAGCCCGCGCCGCTTTTGCTGCTGCCCGCTCAAAGGGTCTGGCCCGCCGGCATGCAGCCAAGCTCCGGCACCTGGCCGAGACGGCAGCAGACACGACGAAGGCCCCGGGACTCGCCAGCCCCGAGGCCTCTAACCCGTCGCCCACACCACAGACCCATAAGCCAGACCACTGGATCCACGAATAACGATAGGCCACGCTTATACCAAAGACAACGCTGTCAGGCCCACCCCGACAACCCCCACCCCTAACAACATCGGAGCCAGAACATGACCGACTACCCGCGCAGCTGGCGTATCAACGCCCGCGCCGGCACCTCCGTACCCGCCCCGCCCGAGGGCCGCGACTGGTACCGCATCCGCAACGCCACCAGCACCACCGCCGAAATCCTGGTCTACGACGAGGTCGGCTACTACGGCGTCACAGCCAAGGACTTCACCGCGGCCCTGTCCGACGTCACGGCCTCGAGCATCGACGTCCGGCTCAACTCCCCTGGCGGTGATGTGTTCGACGGGATCGCCATCTATGAGGCCCTGCTCCGGCACCCGGCCAAGGTGACCACGTACATCGACGGCATCGCGGCGTCGATCGCCTCGGTCATCGCGATGGCAGGGGACCGGCGGGTCATCGGCCGGAACTCCACCTTCATGATCCATGAGGCGTCCGCGCTCTGTGTCGGCGAGCAGAAAGACATGCTCGAGACGGCGCGCCTGCTCAACCGGATCTCCGGCAACATCGCCGACGTCTACGCGCACCGCACGGGCCTCGAGGACGCCGAGCACTGGCGGTCCCTCATGAAGGCCGAGACGTGGTGGACCGGCGCCGAGGCCGTGAAGGCCGGCCTGGCAACCGAGGTCAGCGACGGCAGCCCGGCCGCGACCGAGGAGACGTGGTCCGACGTCACCGCCCACCTGAAGGGCGGCCTGGCCGAGCAGACCGAATGGGCCCGCATGACCGCCAACCTCACCAGCAGCCACGGCCGTGACCAGCTCACCGCCCTGCAGCAGCTCGTTCTCGACACCCGGAGGAACCAGTGACCGCCATGGATCTCAGCAACTTCAACAGCCTCGACCACGAGGCCCGCAAGACGGTGGGCCGGCAGCTGACCGCCTTCCTCGGCCGCGTTGGCCTGTGGCGCAACACCGCCGCCGGACAGATCGTCACCGGCCACATCCTGAAGGTCTACCAGGGCACGCAGAGCTTCGCTCTCAACGGCGATGGCGACCTCGAGATCGACGTCTCCGGGCTGACCCGCAAGGAGCTGTCCTCCCTGGTGCGGCTCATGGATGACTTCGCCCGGAACCACGCCAACACCCACGAGATCAGGCAGTGGCTCGAGGCCGTGATCGCCGAGGACGAGGCCGCCCAGGACCCGCACGCGCCTCGCCTCATCGACTGCTGACCACCCCACCCCACCCCAGGAGACCCCCATGGCCACACCCCAGGACATCGCCCGCGTCGCCGCCGAGCTCGAGGAGGCAGAGAACACCGTCGACTCGCTGAAGCGGAAGCGGTACATCAGCCCCGCGGCCGGCGCCGCCTACTCCGCGGCGAAGGGCCGCATCGAGCTGGCCACGCAGGAACTCGAGCGGCTGAACGCCGAGTACGAGGCAGAGCAGCAGGCCCTCGCCGGACGGCCCGACCTCGAGAAGGCCGCGGGCAAGGACATCACGGCCGCACAGAAGCAGCTCGAGGCGTCCCGCCAGACGCTCACGGAAGCCCTCACACGGGCACAGCAGGGCCTCGCCGAGCTGACGGCCGCAGCGGGCGCCCACAACGCGCTCATAGAGCGGCACAGCGCTGCCCTGGCCGTCCGCGGCCTGCGCCTCGAGGACGAGCACGAGCACCAGACCGGCGGCGGACCCAAGGGCGCCCGCATCCGCGGCACCTGGTGGACGCCGGTAGAGCCCACCAGCCTGCTGGTGTGGGTCATGCACCGCGTCGCCTCGGCCGCCCTGCCGGAACGCCACCAGCTGATCGGCTCCCTCAAGTTCGCCTACGGCCGCTACCTGTTCGAGCGGCAGGCAGCCGACCTGCTGGCCGGCGTCCCCGAACTCCCTCGGCGGCAGCTCGCCCCGCAGCTTCGGCCGGAGGTCGTCGACATGCGCCCGCCGGCGTACATCCAATCCGTACAGCTGGCGAAGGAGGAGATCAGCAGGCAGCTGCAGGGCTACACCCAGCCGAAGCAGGCCCCGGACGGGACGTGGTACTCCGACCGCTGTGAGGCCCCAGACACGATGAAGGAGCAGGTGCGGCTGCAGCTCGAGAAGCTGGACGCGGACGTGAAGTCGGGCCGTGTCGTGGCGAGGTACAAGTGAGTGCCGCCGAGCCCACGTACAGCGTGGTGCGCATGGCCTCGGGTACGGGCAAGGGCCTGCCGGTCCTGCTCCTGCACGTCACCGATGACGACGTCGCCGCGGCCCGCGCCCAGGTACGGGCGGGCAACCCTGACCACCTGGCGGTCATCATCGTCGTGGTCTCGTTCCTGCACAGCATCGGTGTGGATCCCGCCGGCCACGCCTGGAGCAGCGGCGAGTACATCGAACTCCTCGAGATGCTGGGCATGCCGCCCTTCGAATGGTCGGCCCTCGACGACGCCGAGCTGACCCGCCTGCTGGTCGAGGCGGTGACCCCGGGTGGCTAACGACATTGAGATCAAGGTCAAGGTCGCGAACCAGACCGCGGCGGGCCTGGCGTCCATCAACCGGTCCATGGACAACCTGCGGACGCACGCCCGCGCGGCCAGCACCTCCCTCACAGCGCTGACACCACGGGCGCTGGCCGCAGCAGCGGCCCTGACCGTCCTCAGGGCGGCCACGGACGAGTCCGCGGAAGCACTGCACCGGCTGCGCGGCCGGGCTGCCGCCGCCGGCGCCTCGCTCATCGATGCACGGGCCTCGACCGCAGGCATGTCGACGTCCCTGCGCGCCGTGGCCCGTAGCTCGGCCAGCGCGGACAGCCGCATGGACGCCATGACGGCGCGGACGCGGGTCCTGCGTGACGACATGAACGAGCTGAACGGGGCCATCTCCCGTGTAGGCGGCAGCATGGGCGGTCTGCGCGGCTCCCTGGGCAGCCTCGGCTCGTCCGCTGGCGGGGCCTCAGGCGGGCAGCGAGGGCTGATGATGGCCGCCCTGGCCCTGGCGCCGGCTCTCATCCCGGTGGCCGCGGCGGCAGCCCCGATCGCGCCCGCCCTCGGCGCCGCGGCGGTGGCGGTGACCGCGTTCGGTGCCGCCCTGGTGCCGCAGCTGCTGGCCATGGGGAAGATCACCGAGGCGCATAAGGCGTACACCCAGTCGCTCACCGAGAACGGCAGGACCTCCAAGACCACAGCCCAGGCCGAAAACGAGTGGCTGAAACAGGTACAGAAAGCCTCGCCGGAAGTCCGGAAGGCCGCAGCGTCGCTGTCCGTCATGAAGGACGAGTACAAGAGCTGGAGCGAAAGCCTCGCCGGTGACACCCTGCCGGTGGCCACCAAGGGGTTCGGCGTCCTCAGCATGCTCTTCCCCAAGCTGACTCCCTTGGTGCGGGCCACCTCCGTCGAGATGGACCGGCTGATGAATCGGCTGGCCGTGGGGGTGCACTCCAAGGGGTTCGACGAGTTCATGGTGAAGCTGACGGACTTCACCCAGCGCACCCTGCACACGGCCGTTGACGGCATGGTGAAGTTCGGACAGGCCATGAACCGTGGGGTTCAAAGCGACGGCTTCCGCGAATTCCTGGCCTACGTCCGGGAGTCCGGCCCGATCGTGGGCGAAACCCTCGCGAACCTCGGCCGGGCCCTCATGAAGCTGGTCGCGGCTGCCGCAGACACCGGTGTCGGGATCCTGACCATCGTCAATGCCCTCGCCAAGCTGGTGAACGCGGTACCCACCGAGGTGCTGTCCGTGCTTCTCCAGATGGCTTTCGCGATCAAGGCGCTGCAGCTGGTCACGACCGGGCTGGGGCCGGCGTTCATGGCGGCTGCCGCCGGCGCGAACAACTTTGTTCGTGCGGCACGGTTCGGTGGCGTGACCTCGGCGATCCAGGGCGTGACTGCGTCCCTCACGGCGATGCAGCGGGCCAGCATCGTCCTCGCCGTCATCGCCGCCGTAGCCATGGGAATCAACGCCCTCGCCGAGAAAGCGAAGGGCGCGCCACCCGACGTCGACAGGTTGACCACCAGCCTGAAGAGGCTGGGCAGCAGCGGCCAGTTCACCGGGGAGCTGAAGAAGGCCTTCGGTGACATGGACGGCTTCGCCAGGACTGCCCACCGGCTGCGCGTGGCGACGGAGATGTACGACAACACGAAGCGGTTCACCGCCCTGATACCGCTCGGGGGGCTCATCGACAAGGTGACCCCCAAGCTGGAGCAGCTTGTCAGCGGCACGAACAGTGTCGCCGCCGCGTCGGAGAAGTTCGCAGCGTTCGACGAGGCGTTCGCGAACCTGGCCAAGGGCGGCCACGCCGATATGGCAGCCACCCAGGTCCGGGAGTTCGAGGAGGTTCTGCGCACGCAGGGCTACACGGCAGAGCAGGTCGACCAGACGTTCAGCAAGTACAACGCCACCGTGGCCGCGATGGCTGCCGACCAGGAACTCGCGGCCCGGTCGATGGGCCTGTTCGGCGATCAGGCCATCGCCGTGCAGGCAAAGCTGGATATGCAGAAGCAGTCCGCGGATGGGCTGAGGGAATCTATCCAGGCCTTGAACGACGTCAACCGGCAGGCGCTGGGCGGAATGATCGGCTTCGAAGCGGCCATTGACGCCGCGGCGAAGGGGGCCGCTGAGAACGCGGGCGCCCTGAACATGGTGAACGGCGTCCTCGACCTGAACGGCGAGAAGGCCCGCACCGCAGCCAGCCTGCTCGCCGACCTGGCCGATAAGACCGACCTGTCCGCAGCTGCCGCCCGAGACAACGGGGCGTCGTGGGAGTCGGTGAGCGGCATCTATGAGCGGGGCCGCGAGCAGCTGATGGCGAGCGCGCGAACCATGGGCCTGACGAGGGATGAGGCCAAGGCCCTTGCGGACCAGATCCTGAAGACGCCGGACAAGACGGCGTACCTGAGGGGTGACGTCGATGACCTGAAGGCCAAGCTGGCGGACGCCTACCGGCGGCTTGAGGCTGCGCCTTCTCACAAGAAGGTGGACATTTACGCGGAGATTGAGGCTCTGAAGGCAGGCATCGGCCGGGCGACGTCGCTGCTGGGTGGCATGAAGACGGACTACGAGGTCCGGGTCCACTACCGGACGATCGGCTACATCCCGTCGGGCGGGCACCAGTTCGAGAAGGCGTCCGGCGGCATCATTGGCGCGGCCGGTGGTGGGCCGCGGTCGCGGATGACGCTGGTCGGCGAGCAAGGCCCCGAGCTTGTTGACCTGGCCCCGGGGTCCCGGGTCCACTCCAACCCGGACAGCCGGCGCATAGCGGCCGGCATGGGCGGCGGGGGCGGGAACGGTCCGATCGTGCTGGAGATCCGGTCCGGCGGGTCGCGCTGGGACGACATGCTGGTGGACTCCCTCCGTCATGCGATCCGCGTCAAGGGCGGTGACGTTCAGGTGGTCCTCGGGACCACCGGCCGGTGACGCTGGCATGATGAATGCCGTCCGGACATGACTGAGCCCCACCGCAACTCTCCTGCGGTGGGGCTCAGTGCTTACACCTGGTGCGTCTTGGCCCAGTCGACGAGCTGGTACCAGGCGGCCGGCGCGAGGCCGACCCGCGGCCCTGCTGGGCGCTTAGAGTCCCGGACCAGGATCCCGTCAACCGGGGTGGCCACCTCGACGCAGTTCCCGGTGTCCGTGTAGCTCGACTTCACCCACACCAGAGGGCGCTCTCCACCTTCAGACACAGCTCTCTCCTTGCCGTATCGATCAGTTCCAACGACGCGGCAGGGCCGAGGGCGTTGGCTTGCAGGTGATCGTAAGCGGCGGTGTAGACCGCGATGTCATCTGCCCGTGTGGAGATCACCGACCCGGCAAGCGTCTCGGTGAAGACAGCCTTCTGGCCGGTCACCTGGTACATGGTGAAGCCGCCGGCCAGGCCCGGGTGCATGGCCACCTCGGAGGGCAGCACCTGCAGCGTCACCGACGGGCGCAGCGAGACGACGTTCAGCAGGTGTTCCAGCTGCTCGAGGAGGACGGCCGGGCCGCCCAGGGGGGACCTGAGGGCCTGCTCGGCGATGATGAACCATGCCCGCCGGTCTGCGGCGTGGCCGAGGCTGTCGATGCGCCGCATGCGGAGGTCGGCGCGCTCGGCGACGTCCTCTATGGGCAGGGCCGGCGTCGTGGCGTGGATGGCGGAGACGGCGTACTGGTACGTCTGCAGCATGCCGGGCACCATGAGCGGCTGCCATGAGCGGATGTTGCTGGCCGCGCGCTCGAGGTCGACGAGACGTTGGATGTGCTCTTCGAGGGAGTCGGCTGCTGCTCGCCACCAGCCGGCTTTGGACGGGTCTCTCGTGCCGCGCAGGATCTCAGCGGCTTCCTTGCGGGTGGTCATCGGCTCTCCTCCGATGGGACCTTCATTGGTGGGCAAAGCTACTCCTTGTGGCTAAGTGATCACAGCTACTCGAACGGGTTGAGTGCCCGGCTAACCCCCGTCTACGACCCGGCTATTGGCCGTCTATGGCCCGGCTACGAGGCGCCGGGTGCCTCTCTCATAGCCGCCCTATAGACGGGCCATAGCCGGGGTCTAGACGGGTCATAGTCGGGTGACAAGACGGGGCATACCGCCCTGCTCGGCGTCTGCTCGGGCACGGATCGCGCTGCTCCGTCGCAGGTCAGCTCTTGCTCACGGCCTGCTCGCGATTCCCCTCCGAGCAGGCCGTGAGCAGCGATCGAGCAAGGTGCGATCAGGACATTCGAGACAGCGAGCAGAGGACAAACCGGCCGGAAACACCCCGGACAACGCCCCAATATGTCCTGGGCTGCACCCTGGACAGAGGGTGGACACTGCCCGGAAAGAGGGCGGAAGTGTCCGGGGACTGTCCACCCTCTGTCCGCCCCGCGTTCCGGGGCATACCGGACGCTTTCCGGGGTCTTTCCGCCCGGTATGCACCCGGCGGAACCCCGGCAACAGCCCGGCAGGATGGCGCTGGGTAAGGCTGGTCTGCCGGGTGCCCGCCGGGGTCTTGCCGGGGTTCCGCCGGGTGCATACCGGGTGCGCAAGCCTGCATATGGCCAGGCGGCGGGCTGCATGCAGGCTGCGTGAATCGGCGAGAGGTTGCATGTCCGCAAGCAGCCACCTGGGCCGACAAGCACCCTCCAAGCAGGGCGCCCTGCCTACCGTCCCCGGTGGAGTGCGGGGGCGGGCGACAGGGCGCCAGGGTGGAGCGTCAGTTGCCGGTCATGAAGCGGAGCGCCATCTGGCCCATCTGCTCCTGCATCTGGTCCATGCGGGCCTGCATGAGCGCCATGTCCGCGGACATCTGCGCGACGACCGGATCCAGCGCCGGCCGCGGGGCGGGTGCCTGCTCCTCCTGCTCGAGGGCCAGGAACCGGGCGTAGATGGTCGGCTCGGCCAGCTCGAGGGCGCGGTCGAGCAGCTGCTGCGTGGTGGCCCGCGGGATCGCGGCGGGGTTCTCGTGCCACAGCACCACGGTCCGGGTGTGGAGACCGAGCCTGTGAGCGAAAGTCTCGCGGCTCTCGCGGTAGGCCTCCTGCAGGTGGACCGCCATCCCGGCCGTCCAGCGCGTGATGATCCGGTCGCTCATCGGGTTCCGCCCGTGTAGGCGCGGTCGACGGCCCGGTAGATCGCCCGGATGTAGGCGCCCACCGAGCTGTCCTCGATGAGCCTCGGGTACTTCCTGCCGTCCCGCTCGGCCCTCACCCAGCTCTCGTTCGCCAGCATCAGCTCGACCGACTCGCGGACGTACTCGACGCTCCAGGTGTCGGGGTTCTCCTCGGCGTTGGCCGTCGCCATGTCCAGGGCCGCGGCGAGCATGTCGCGGCTCATGGCGATCTGGACCGTGACGACCGCGTACACGGGGTCGTCGCTCGGGTCGGTGGCGCCGAAGACGTCCGTCGCCGGCGTCGGCTCGGGGAGGGCTGCGCGCTGCGGGATCGTGCCGTCGGCGAGGGTGTGCAGAATGGTCATGGTTCTACCTCTCCAGGGTCGGAACCGTGGGCCGGTCCGGGGTGCGTCCCGGGCCGGCCGTTCTCGTCTTGCGGTGATCACTTCGCGGGTGTCCGCAGAGTGATGGTTCTCAATGCCCCCAAGGCCTTGGGAGGCTTGGGGGTATTGGCCTCCGAGCCCTTTACGCCCAAGCCCCCCAAGGGCTCGGAGGCCCTGTGAATATTGGGCGGGAGACCCTGTGAGTATTGGCCTCGGAGCTCTACGGGGGATTGGGCCGGAGGCCTTTACCCCCTAGGCGGGAAGCGGGTTGTACGCCTCCCCGCGGGCCGACCCCTTTTGGGATTCGACGTGCGCGTTCCTCCCTCTCGAGGAGGGGGGTCGTTGGGATTCGACCTGCGGCTCGGGGCGCCCCGGAGCGCGGGAACACTTGCGATGCACGCTGCGTGTTCCCGGCCCCGGGAAGGGCCCTTCACTTGGATCGCACGCTGCGCCGTTCCAGCGGGGCACGGCGCAGCGTGCGCGTCTCAGACCTAGGCCGCGTCGGGGAGGATCTGGCCGGCCTCGTCGACGAGGCAGAGCCCGTTGAAGCCGTACAGGCCGAGGAGGTACTCGCCGTCGGGGCGGCCGTCGGCCAGCTCCGACATGAACTCCCGGTTCCGGCAGACCCTGCGGAAGGTCTCGCACTGGTCGCCGTCGGGGCAGGTTGTGGGGTGGGTCCAGTCGAAGTCCCGACCCTCCTCGATGGTGGCGACGGTCAGGGTGTGCGGGACGGCGAACGGCATGGTGGAACTCCTGTCAGGCAGATGTGGAAGATGCTGCGGTTTTCCCCCCTCGAGGGAGAGGGGGGATTACGGTCAGACGCTGGGCGAATAGGCGGCCCGAGGAGGGGCCGGCTACTCGCCCACGCGGCCGTCGCGGGCGATGCGCTGGACGAGTCGCCGGCAGAGTCGGGCGCCGTACTGGTCGCCCGCCCGCTCGGCGACGACGAGGCCGTTGAAGGCGGCGCCGAGGGACGGCATGGCGGTCGAGACACGGCCGAGGGCCGCGGCCTCCGTAGGCCGGCGGACTACCGCGGTACCCATCACAGCTCCTCCTGCAGGGACTGCAGGCGGGCCCGCAGCGGCAGCAGCGTGTACAGGGCGTGTGCGGTGATGGTGGCGGCCAGGTCGCCGAGACCGGCGGGGCCGAACTCGTAGTGCTCGCCCTCGATCTCGACGGCCGCCCACACCCCGCGGTGTCCGTGCTCCGAGTACGGGTACTGCGACAGGAACGCCGTCAGCAGGGTGACGTCCCCGGTGCCGGGGATGTGCAGGGTCGCGGGCTGCTCGACGCCCTGGTGGTGGATGTCCGCCCGGTGGATGTCGTCGCGGTGCGCGATGGCGCACCAGGACGGCTCGGGCACCTCGACGACGCCGTGGTCGACCGTTCGTACCGACACGATCCGGGGGGCGCTCACGCGGGGATCCCGTCGATGAGCGGGTTGATCTCGACCTCGAACGGGGTCGGCAGCGGCGTCATGTCCAGACCGAGGGCCTGGGCGAGGAGGTACCGGGGGAAGAAGTCCCGCTCGTAGTCGCCGAGGTTCGGCGACAGCAGGACCGTGATTCGGTCGGCGCGGACAACGACGGCGCCGAAGAAGCCGGCGTCGGTGATTTCCGACTGCAGGACCGTCACGTTGAACTCGGCGAGCAGGCCCTCGAGCGGGCTGTCGAAGACGTGATCGAGGGTGGGGCGCGCGCCGGGCAGCAGGCGCAGTGCGGGCTCTATGGCCTTGACGGGGGCGGGTACGGTGATGCTCATGGTCTGACTCCCTCTGCGTTAGGGGTTCGGATCCAGGCCCCGCCGGGTGTTGACGCACCGGGCGGGGCCGTTTGGTTGTTAGGCCGCGTACTCCGGGTCGAAGTCGTAGCGGTCGGTCCAGTAGTCGCGGTCCTCACGGGCCATCTCCCGCGACACCAGCGTGCTCGGGGCGTTCACGATGACCCGGATACCGAGCTCGTTCTCGGCCGGCGGCTCGGGCACGAGGTGCGCGGTCCGGTGGATCGAGTAGCTCTGGATGCGGTCCAGGCGCCACGTCCGGGACTCCCCGGACTCGCGGTCCATGGCCTTGAGGATGATGTCGCCGGCCTTCGTGGTGCGGACGTCGTAGACCTCAACGGTCCGGAGGGTCACGCTGCCGTCGGCCTTGACGTAGGAGATGGTCACCGGGTGCTTCCGGTCCATGGCCTTGAGGAGGCGTTCCAGCGTCTTCTGCTGCGTCTCGTTCGCCGTGCGGAACATCCGGACTCCCTCGCTTGCGGTGTGACTCCATAGTTGCAACCTCAGGATGCATCGTCAAGAGGTTCCGCGAAGTTGCATCATGGGGATGCCTTCCGTGGATGCGACGGAGCGTGGCATCATCAGGTCATGACCACTACCGAGGAGAAGCAGCAGGCAGCGAGGGCGCAGCTCACAGAGCTGAGCGCTGCGTACACAGAGGCCGAGGCTGCGTTCGAGGCAGCCCGCAAGAACCTCAATGAGGGCATCGTCGAGATCCTGCAGGCCCGCACCCTGGGGCCGTCAGAAGTCACTCGACTCGTCCCCTATGAGCGGCAGCACGTAGGGCGGATCTCCAAGGCGGCCGGCATCCCGCCGCTAAGGGAGCGCACCGTCGTGAGCGTGAAGCAGGCCGCAGCAGGCGAAAGCGCGGGCTGACCTCCAGACTTTGCAATCGGCCCGATCCGTTTGCTCCTTCTATTAGGTCTCTCCGTATGTCTCGGTGAGAGGCGCTTCGCCGACCTGCGTGCGCTGGTGCGGCCGTGAACCGCCCGGAGAGCCCGGGCCCGGTGGATCTGCGCCTCGCGGTGCCGGCCGGGGCCGCCTGGGCGGCGGCCGCGCTCGCCCTGGACGCGCCCGCCGCGGGGACCGCCGCCGGGGTGGGGTTGGGCGTGGCCTGCGCGGGGCTGCTGATGCTGGCCGGGTGCCGCCGCCCGGGGCCGCGCTGGAGGCTCGCCCCGGCCGTCGCGGCGGCCCTGCTGTGTGCGGCCGCCGGAGCCGGCGTGGCGGGTCTCCAGCGGGCCGAGGCACGGGCCGGGCCCGTCGCGGGGCTCGCGCGCGAGCATGCCCGCGTTCTCGCCGAGCTCACCGTCGGCTCCGACCCGAGGACCGCCGGCGGCGGGAGCGGGCCGCCGGTCGTGATGCTGGACGCGGTGGTGACCCGGGTGACCGGACCCGCCGGTGCGACTACCCGGGTGCGGACCCCGGTACGGGTGCTGGCCGGGCATGCGGGATGGGCCCGGCTGCAGCCCTCCACCCGGGTGGTGGTGGTCGCCCGGCTGGCCCCGGCGCGGGGCGGGGAGCGGGCCGTGGCGCTGCTTCGGCCGGCCGGTGACACCCCGCCCGGGGTGACCGGCGGCCCGGACACCGCGCAGCGGCTCGCGGGCCGGTTGCGGGCCGGGCTGCGCGAGGCCACCGACGGGCTCGCCCCGGACGCCCGAGCCCTGTTGCCGGGGCTGGTCGTCGGGGACACGTCGCGGGTTCCGCCCGATCTGCACGAGGCCTTCCGGGCCACCGACCTGCTGCACCTGCTGGCGGTCTCCGGCTCGAACCTGACCGTGGTCCTGTTCCTGCTGATCGGGCCCCCGGCCCGCGCGCAGCGGGCCGAGCGGCGTGGGCTGGCGCCTCGGCTCGGGCTCTCGCTGCGGATGACCGCCCTCTGTGGAGCGGCCCTGACGCTGGCGTTCGTGGTGGTGTGCCGGCCGGAGCCGAGCGTGCTGCGGGCCGCCGCCTGCGGGGCGGTCACCCTGCTGGCGCTCGCCACCGGGCGGCGCAGGTCCCTGATCCCGGCCCTGGGCGCCGCCGTGCTGCTGCTGGTGCTCTACGAACCGTGGCTCGCCCGCAGTTACGGCTTCCTGCTCTCCGTCCTGGCCACCGGAGCACTGCTCACCCTGGCTCCCCGGTGGAGCGAGGCCCTGCAGCGGCGCGGGGTGAGGCCCGGGTTCGCCGAGGCGCTGGCGGCCGCGGCGGCCGCCCAGGCGGTGTGCGCGCCCGTGGTCGCCGTGCTCGCGGCCCGGGTCAGCCTCGTGGCGGTGCCGTGCAACCTGCTGGCCGAGCTGGCCGCCGGCCCGGCGACGGTCCTCGGGTTCGCCGCGCTCGCGGCCGCCCCGCTGTGGATGCCCGCCGCGGAGGTGCTTGCCTGGTGCGCGGGAGTGCCGGCCGGGTGGATCGCGGCCGTGGCCCGGGCCGGAGCGCGGGTTCCGGGAGCGGAGCTGCCCTGGCCGGGCGGGCTGACCGGAGGCCTGCTGCTGGCCGCCGCCATCCTGGCCGTCGTGGGCCTCGGCGCCAGGTTCCGGGGGCGGCGGTGGCTCTGCTCCGCGCTGGCGGTGCTGCTGCTCCTCGCCGTACTGAGGCCGCCGCAGCTCACCCGTACGCTCTCCGGCTGGCCTCCGCCCGACTGGAGCTACGTCCAGTGCGCCGTGGGGCAGGGGGACGCCGCCGTCCTCGCCGTCGGCCCGGGCGAGGCCGTGGTGGTGGACGCCGGTCCGGATCCCGGCCCGGTGGACGACTGCCTGCGCGCCCTGGGCGTGCACCGTGTGCCGATGCTCCTGCTGACACATTTCCACGCGGACCACGTGGGAGGCCTGTCCGGGGTTCTCCGGGGCCGGTCCGTGGGTGTGATCCAGGCCACGGGGCTGGAGGAGCCGCCGGGACAGGCACGCTTCGTCCGCCGGACCGCTGCCGCAGCCGGTGTGCCGATCGTGCGGGCGGTGCAGGGGGAGCGGCGCAGGGCGGGGCCGTTCGCCTGGCAGGTGCTCTGGCCGCCGTCGGCGGGACCGCTGCCCGAAGGACCCAACGACGCGAGCGTCACCCTGCTGGTACGCGGCGCGGGCCTGACCCTGCTCCTGCTCGGAGACCTCGAACCACCCGCACAGCAGGCACTTCTGAGGGATCATCCGCAGCTGGGTCCGGTGGACGTCCTCAAGGTCGCCCACCACGGCTCCGCGCACCAGGACCCAGAGCTGCACGCACGGATCCGGCCACGGCTCGCGCTCGTCCCCGTCGGTGCGGGCAACCGCTACGGACACCCCGCGCCGCGTACACTCACACGGCTGCGGTCGGTGGGAGCGACCGTACTGCGCACCGACACCGACGGCTCGATCGCCGTCAGCGGAACGGGCGTTGGGCTACGGGCATTTCCGGCCAATCGGCGACGGAGCCGACGCGGGCATACCGGGCGCGACCACTCTGTTTGCCCCCAACCCGACAGCATGATCGAATGCGTCTTCGCCAGAGCGGTCCAAGTCCACACAGCACGGGGGTGCGTCAGTCATGTTCGGTCGCCGACGGGGGATGGAGTCGGCCGGAGATTCCAGCCCGCACACTTCCGCGACACTCACGCTGCCGTCGACGGCACGTCTGCTCAGCTGCCGGGTCCTCGACACGGTCCACCAGCCGGTCCGGCAGGCCACGTTCGAGGTGACCGACCCGATCGGCCGCCGGATCGTCAGCGGCGAGACCGACCCGTACGGCGGTTTCACGGCGGCCGTGCCGGAGGGGGAGTACCGGCTCTCCGTCACGGCCGAGGGGTACGCGCCGTTCCACGGGGTGACGCTCGTGGGGGACCCGGCGCAGCCCGGCACCGCGGAGATCATCCTCGACGCCGTGGAACCGCCACTGCTGCCGCAGCCCGGCCACTGGGAGCTCGACCCGACGCACTCGTCCATCGGCTTCACGGCCCGGCACATCGGCCTGGCCCGGATCCGCGGCCGGTTCAACACGTTCGCCGGCGCGGTACGGATAGCCGAGCGCATGGAGGACTCCTCCATGCACGTGATCATCGATGCGGCGAGCATCGACACCGGGGTGCGGCTGCGCGACGACCACCTGCGGTCGGGGGACTTCCTGGACGCGGTCCGGCACCCGACGGTCGAGTTCTACAGCGAACGGTTCATCCACCGCAGCGGCAGCCGCTGGGCCGTCGCGGGTGCCCTCACCCTCCACGGAGTCAGCCGGTCCGTCACCCTGGACACCCGCTACCTGGGTCTGGGCACGGGCTTGGAGGGCGAGGTCCGGGCAGCCTGCCGGGCCACCGCCGAACTGAACCGCGAGGACTTCACCCTGAACTGGCAGTCGATGCTGGCGCACGGGATCGCGGCGATCGGTTCGGGCGTGGACGTGACGCTGGACGTCCAGATCGTGCACAAGGCCTGATCGCGAACGGTCCCGGAAGGGGATCAGGGGGTTTCCAGCCAGCCTTCGTACTCGGCGGCGAGGTCGTCCAGCGAGGTGCTGTCGAGCCGTTCGTTCGGATCCTCCACGACCACCAGCCACTGAGCGTCCTCGGCGTCGTCCTCGCCGGCCAGCGCGTCGCGGACCAACTGCGGTTCCTCCGGGAGCCCGAAGCGGTCGAGAGCCTCCTGCGCCACCTCCTCGGCGGCGTCGCGGTCGGGCAGGACGAGTACATGTCGCACGTTCACCCGGCCATTCTCGAGTATCCGGTGAAGGGGGCCGCTGCGCGGGGGTCTGTCAGTACGGCGTGGGATGCTGGGGGCGATGGCCACGAGGAAGAATTCCACCGACGATCTGCTCGCCCCTCTCACCCTCGCGGTGGGGCAGGAGGAGCTGCTGCTCGACCGTGCCGTGCGGGAGGTGGTGGCGGCGGCCCGTGCCGCCGATGCCGACACGGACGTGCGGGACCTGGCTTCAGAACAGCTCCAGCCCGGCACGCTGGCCGAGCTGACGAGCCCCTCGCTCTTCTCCGAGCGCAAGGTCCTGGTCGTGCGCAATGCGCAGGACCTGTCCGCGGACTCGGTGAAGGAGGTCAAGGCCTACCTCGACGCGCCCTACGAGGAGATCGTCCTCGTCCTCCTGCACGCGGGCGGGGCCAAGGGCAAGGGCCTGCTGGACGCGGCGCGGAAGGCGGGCGCGAGGGAGATCGCCTGCCCGAAGATGACGAAGGCGGCGGACCGGCTGTCGTTCGTGCGAGGCGAATTCCGCACGCTGGGGCGCTCGGCGACCCCCGAGGCCTGCCAGACCCTGGTCGACGCGATCGGCAGCGACCTGCGGGAGCTGGCGAGCGCGGCCGCGCAGCTGTGTGCGGACGTCGAGGGCACCATCGACGAGGCCGTGGTCGGCCGGTACTACACGGGCCGGGCGGAGGCCTCCAGCTTCACGGTCGCCGACCGGGCGGTCGAGGGGCGTGCGGCCGAGGCCTTGGAGGCCCTGCGCTGGTCCCTGTCCACCGGGGTGGCGCCGGTCCTGATCACCAGCGCGCTGGCCCAGGCGGTCCGCGCGATCGGCAAGCTGGCCTCCGCCCCCCGCGGGGCCCGCCCGGGCGACCTCGCCCGGGACCTGGGCATGCCGCCGTGGAAGATCGACCGGGTCCGCCAGCAGATGCGGGGCTGGTCGGCGGACGGAGTGTCGGACGCGCTGCGCGCCGTGGCCGCCGCCGACGCGGGGGTCAAGGGCGGCGGTGACGATCCCGAATACGCCCTGGAGAAGGCGGTCGTGGCAGTGGCCCGCGCGGCCCGCCCGCAGCGCCGCTAGGGAGTGTCGGTCGTCAAAGCAGCGTCGGCCCCACCCGAAGAGCGGGGCCGACGGCCAGACGGGACTTCGAGGACAGGACCCATGTCGTGTCGTCGAAGTCCCTCCCGCAGCTACTGCCGGGAGGGGGCCCGGGGGCTTCGGACGGCCGGCGCCGCTTTTCGCGACCCGCCCCAGGGGCAGCCGGAGCAGAAGCCCCCGTCCCGCGCGATCGTCCACAGCCTGCGTTGAGTGAGGTCCTGGGGCGCCGGGTCAGTGGGCCATGGCGTGCGCCGCGGTGGGGGAGGGGCGGCCCTGCGGCAGCAGGACGACGGCGGCCAGGGCCAGTGCCAGGGCCGCGGGCCGCGAAGGGCAGCGCGGTGAAGCCGACTGCGGTGAGTCCGGCGACGCCGATGGCCGCGCCCAGTTCGTGCGAGGTGCCGACCAGGCCGGAGGCGAGCCCGGAGTGCTCCGGGGCGACCTGGGAGAGGGCGGCCGTCGTCGCCCAGACGATGGCCGCGCCGAGACCGAGGGCCGGCAGGGCGAAGCCGGGTACGAGACCCGTCCAGATGCCGCCGATGGGGGCCGGCGCGGCCCCGGCAGCGGCCAGGACGAAGGCCGCCCGCCGACCGGGCGCCAGCCGAAGCGGGAAGGGGCCGCCATCGCCCGCGCCGCCGGGGTCAGCCGGGTCACGCTCTACTCCCACCTCCCCACCCGCGAGGCGCTCCTCGACGCCCTCGACCGGGCCGTCACCGAGGCCGCCGCCCTGGAGGGCGACACGGCCTCGCGCACGTGGTCCGCACCTCCTGGCGGCAGCTCGCCCGGCACTCCGCCGTCTTCGCCGCCGTCTGCGCCGCGCTCCCGCCCGAGCAGCTGCGCGAGCACCACGATCGGATCCCGGCTCCCGTCCGACACCTGATCGTCCGGTTCAGGAAGCCGCCGAGCTGCGCTCCGACGAGTCCGCGGACTGGCTGGTCACCGTCGTCTACAGCCTCGTCCACGCGGCCGCCGCCGAGGTACAGGGCGGCCGGATGGATCCGGCGGACGCCCCCGAGATCCTCACCTCGACCGTCCTCGCCGCCGTGAGCCGGGG
>NZ_JBSGZI010000105.1:0-28803 GCF_053610945.1 Streptomyces sp. NPDC054849 | reverse complement strand
TGACCCATAGGGTTCCGGGGCCGCCCCTTTTCCCCTGGGACTACTGCTCGTACGCCGTGCTGTGCGGCTCGATCTCGGCGTCGGGGAACCGCTGCGCCACCCGTTCCTCCAGCCGGGGCGGCAGCTCCTCGTCCCCGTACAGCCGCAGGGTCCGCAGCGACGGCAGCCGGACGTGTTCGACGAGACCCTCCAGTACCTCGTCCGGTACGGCGAGCTCCTCCAGCTGTTCGAGCCGCGACAGCTCCACCCAGTCCGCCGGCCCGGCCGGCCGCCAGCGGTATCCGAGGTTCAGGACGCGTAGCCCCGTGTGCCGGCCGAGGCCGGTCACGTCGATCGTCGGAGCGTCCAGGCGCAGAATCTCCATGGCCGCCCCGGGCGGCAGACTGCCGGCCGACCAGTGCAGCGGTGTGTACAGCTCCAGCGCGTGCAGGCGGGTCCAGCTCGATATGACGTCGTGCAGCCCTGGGGCGGACACGGAGAGACGGGCCACCCGCAGAGGCAGACCGCGCAAACCCGTCACATCGGTGTCCCGGCCGCACCTGATGACCTCCAGCTCCGCCAGCGAGGTCTGCCCGCGCAGGAAGTCCAGGTTGCGGAGGTCTCTGAGGTTGAGGCCCATGCACGCCACCTGAACGCGGGAGCAGAGCTCGGACAGGGCCCGGTAGGAGACCTCCTTGGTGAAGAACAGCCCGGGGTGCCGCTCGAAGGCGTGCAGGGCGTCGGCCTCTTCGTCGGTGCCGATCCGCAGGACCGGAGCGGGGTCGAGGCGTTCGATGACCGCACGGGCGTACTCCCGGGTGTCGAAACGGACCCACAGCGAGACGAGGGCTGCACGGACCCGGTCCGAAGCCGAGGCGCGGAAGCCGGCCAGGTAGGGGATCGCCAGGTCCGAGAGGGTCTCGCCGGCCGCCGTGACGGCCATCAAGGCCTCGTGCTCGTCGGCTGTCGCCGGGTCGGCCAGCAGCTCCAGCACCAGCGGTCCGGTGCGGCCCAGTTCCTCGGCCTCCTGCTCGCTCCGGGGCGGCAGCAGGTGCCGTACGGCCTCCTCGGCCTCGGCGCGCAGGGCAGGATCGAGCTCTGCCGCGTACTGGAGTGAGGCGTAGGCGAGGAGCACGGCCCGGTTGGTGCCCCGGTCCAGCAGGGCCCGGATGATCTCGGTGCGTTCGCGCGGTCGGCCCTGGGCGACCGCCATGCGGATGACGTCCTCCCACTGGTCGTCGTCCGCGTGGAGGGCCAGCTCGTCGACCCCGCCCTCGTCCAGGGCGGCCCGCGCGCCCAGGAAGTCCTGGAAGGTGCGGTGGACGAACTGGACGGTGTCCACCGTGGGGGCTCGCAGCAGACCGGTGCGCTCCAGGAAGTACGCGAACACGGCCCGGGCGTCGCCGAGGACTGCGGCGGCGGGCACTGCGGGCAGCCGTTCGGCGATCAGTGCCTCGGCCCGGGACCGGTCCATCTCGGTGCGGCCGTTGCGGACCAGCCAGTGGGCGAGCCGCTGGAGCAGCTGGAGCTGGGGTTCCTCCGCCAGGTCGGGCCGCCGCAGGCCCCGCTCGCGGTCGCGGCGGTGCAGCAGCATCGACAGGGCGGCCGCGTACAGCTCCTTGCGGCCGGTGGGCAGGAATCCCCGGCGCTCGCGGTGCAGGGCGCAGATCAGACCGCACAGCAGCGGATTGGTGGCGAGGCGGGCCAGGTCGGGTTTGGTGCGTACGGAGTCCTGCAGCAGGTCGGCGTACCCCTCGGGGACGGCTGCGGCGGTGTGCCAGCGCTCGATGAAGGCCCGTACGTTCGCCGGGCTCATCGGATCCAGGGTGACCTCGGTGAAGGCCTCGCCCGAGAGCCAGTCCCGCCGGACCGCAGAGGGGCGGGAGGTCACCAGCCAGCGGTTGCCGGGATAGGCGGTGATCAGGTCGGCGAGCCAGTCCCGGGCGCCTTCCCGTTCGTCCTCGGGGATCTCGTCGATGCCGTCGACCAGCAGCAGGGCCCGCCCGTCGCGCATCACGCGGCTCTCCCATCCCTCGGGGGCCTCCCCGGCCAGCGGGGTCCCGGCGAGGAGGTCACGGGGCGCGGGCAGTCGCTCGCCGTGCCGGGTCAGGGTGCGCAGGGGGAGGACGTACGGGATGAGCCTGTGGCCGGGGCCCCCGCCCGTGAAGACGGCCAGCCACTGGATGAGCGTCGTCTTGCCCGCTCCGGCATCACCGCGCAGCAGGACCCGGTCGTGTTCGGCGAAGAGCCGCTCGGCGGGCAGGAATCGCGGCGCGGGGTTCCGCGCGCCTTCGGCCTCGCCTCCTTCGGCGGTCCGGGCCGTAAGGCTCACGTACGCCGCGTCCAGCGGCCAGCGGGAGGAGCCCGGTTCCAGGTCCAGGCCGAAGATGGTGAGGGTGGAGTGGCGGCGGGCCACGTAGGCGAGGTAGCGCTCCTCGAAGGCCGTGTCCCGGCCGTCCTGGCGGGGCAGGCGGGTCAGCAGCTCGTCCACCTTCGCGATGGTCTCGGCGTGCAGCTTGCTCTGCTCGACCAGGGTCGCCGCCACGAAGGTGGAGCGCTGGGTGAAGAAGTTCAGGATGTGCAGGCAGGCCAGTTCGACCAGGCGGTCGTGGAACAGTCCGGCGTCCCGGGAGAGTCCGGGGTGCGGGGCGGCGGCCCGGAGCCGGCGGGCGAAGCGCTCGGGGCCGAGGCGAACGGCCTCCACGTCGGAGAGGGTGAGGTCGCCCAGGGCGTGGAGGGTCGCTGCGAGGCTGCCGCCACCCCGGCCTCTTCGCCGGGCGGGAGCGGTCGCTCGCCGGGGGCCCGCAGGGCCTCGCGCACCAGGCGGTCGGCCAGCTTGCGCAGGTCCGCCGCGTCGAGGTCGCGTTTCTCGCGCCAGGAGACGTAGGAGGAGATGCGCTGTGGGCGGTCGACCAGGCCCGCGCCCGCGCCTTCGGTCCGTAAGAGCTTCTTGATCAGGGGCGCCACGACCGCCGAAGCCAGCCGGATCCCCGCTGCTGTTGCGTCCACGAGCCCGGAGCGTAGTGCCGGTCACATTCGCATGGTCATCAATCGGGGGATCCCGGCCTCGGCCGGTGACAAGCCGCACAGGGCAAATCGGACATACTAGGGGGTTTCGTAGATCAAAAGGGCCTCACTCAAGGGCATTAGCCCCTGAAAATCCCGTCAACGGGACAAATCACCCTGGAGTACTTACGAGCCCCGGTAGTAAACGGGGACGTTTGGGGAAGTCCGGGCATTCGGGTTACCAAAGATGAGCCAACCCGGCACATTGCTGAACGTGCCGGGTCACTTCATGCCCGAGACGGGCGTGATCGCCCACGTCCCCGGCCCCGGAGGTCTGCTCTATGTCCGCGAAGCGCGTCATCACCCGTTCTACCCGTATCACCGTCGGCGCAACCCTCGGTGCTGTGCTGGCTCTCGGGGCCGGGACGACCGCCGCCTTCGCCGACGCCCCGCAGACGGCTCCCGCCACCGCCACCGCCGACGTCGCCGCAGCGACGAAGAAGAAGGCCGGCCTCTGGGACAAGCCGCTGGAGAAGTACACGCTGTCCGCGACCTTCGGCAAGGGCGGCAGCATGTGGGCCCGCAAGCACTCCGGCCAGGACTTCGCCGTCCCGGTCGGCACCCCGGTCAAGGCCGTGGCCGCCGGCGTCGTCGTCAAGGCCGGCCCGAACGGCGGCGGCGACGGCCCCGCCTACGGCAACGCCATCGTGATCAAGCACGCGAACAACAAGTACTCGCAGTACGCGCACCTGTCGAAGATCCACGTCAAGGTCGGCCAGAAGGTCTCCGTCAAGCAGGGCATCGCCCTGTCCGGCAACACCGGCAACTCCAGCGGCCCGCACCTGCACTTCGAGATCCGCACCACCCCGAACTACGGCTCGGCCCTCAACCCGGTGGCCTTCCTGCGCACCAACGGCGTCAGCATCTGACCTGCGCCCCCAGCACCCTGACCGACGCCGACCGGCCCCGGTGGCCGGTCGGCGTCGTCGTGTCCAGGTCCGCGTCCGGTCAGGTCTGGTCCGCGTCCGGTCCGGTCAGGTCAGCAGCCAGCCGTGGGTCGGCTTCGGCGTCGAGCCGAGCTTGCCCTCCTTGTACGCGGTGGCCTGCTCCGGCGTGAACGCCGTGTCGTAGACCTTGACGTTGTGCAGGGCGCCCTGCCAGGGACCGGTCCAGATGTCGTGGTGCTTGGACCGGCCCAGCTGGAGCGGCCCGGGGGCCTGCCAGATGGCCGCCGCCGCCGTCTCGCCGGCCTTCGCGCCGTCCACGTAGAGGGCGATGACCTTCTTCTCGGCGTCGTAGGTGGCCATCAGGGTCGTGGCGGTCTTGAACACCGTGGGCCCCTCGGCGGTGACGGTCCTCGTGGTCGCCGCGGCGCCCTTGTCGCCCGTCTGCACGCGGAAGATCCAGGCCTGCTTGCCCTTCACCTCGTTCACGCCCAGCTCGAACGAGAACGACTCTCCGTCGCCCTGGCTGATGGCGATCCGCGAGCCCTTCGCGCCGGAGCTGTAGACGCGGGCCACGACCGTGAAGCTCCTCGACACGTCCACGACCGGCTCGGCGGACTGCGCGTACGACTTCGCGGTGCCCTTCCCCACGATCTGGAACCGCTTGCCGAGCGGGTCGATCCGGAAGTCCGGGCCCAGCCGGATGCCCGTCTTGCCGTAGCTGTCGCGCAGGAGGGTCGCGTCGCCCTCGACGGTGGCGGTGTACGGCGCCGACGACTTCGAGGCGCCGGGTGCCGGCGAGGCGGACGACGGTGGCGGGGCGGCGGCGTCGTCCGGCCCCGGCCGGTCACCGCCCCGCGTCAGAAAGAACGTTCCTCCACCGGCCAGCAGCGCCAGGACGGTCACGACGCCGCCCAGCGTCCACAGCCGCTTCCTGCGCCGCTCGTCGGCGGACCGGTCGGCCATGGCCTCCCAGTCCGGCTGCGGCGCCGGGGGGATGACCGGCCCGCCGGACGGGGCCGGGGCCCACGGCCCGGGCTGCGGGTAGCCGTAGCCGCCGTCGGGCGGGGATCCGTATCCGCCCAGCGCGGGCGGCCCCGGCGGGGATCCGTATCCGTCCTGCGCGCCCGGCCGGGATCCGTATGCGCCGCTCCCGGAGGACGGCTCGGGCTGCGGGGTGATCGGGGGATTCGCGCCGTCGGTCATGCCACGGATGCTAGGTCACGGCCCCGGGGGAGGGTTCGGTCGGCCCGGCACCGCTCCCGCCCTCGCCGCCCGGTGCATTCGGCGCGTCCGGCCCGTCCCGCACGGTTCAGCCCTGCGGCAGTTTGAGGACGGGGAAGCTGCCGGTCGCCGTCGGCGCGTGCTCCGGCAGCCACAGGACCGCCACCGCACCCGCCGCCGCTCCCTGGCGCTCCACGCCGCCCGGGGCCGCCACGTTGCGGAACGTCAGCCGGGCACCCAGCACCCGCGCCTGGCCCTCCGCGATGGTCAGCCCCAGCCCGTGCCCCACGCCCGCGCGGTCCGTCGACCCGGTCCGGAACCGGCTCGGCCCCTCGCGCAGCAGTGCCTCCGGGAAGCCCGGCCCGTGGTCCCGGACCCGTACGACCCGGCCCTCCACGTCGACCTGGACCGGCGGATGCCCGTACCGCGCGGCATTGGCCAGCAGGTTCCCCAGGATCCGCTCCAGGCGGCGCGGGTCGGTGCTGACGATCTCGTCCGCCACGACCCGTACGGTCGCCTCGGGCATCAGCGACGTCACCCGCCGGCTCACGAACTCGCCCAGCGCCACGTCCTGCAGTTCCGCCCGCTCCGACGCACTGTCCAGCCGGGCCACCTCCAGCACGTCCTCGACGAGGGCGCGCAGCGCCTGGGCCCGGTCCCGGACCAGCTCGGTCGGCCGCCCCGGAGGAAGCAGTTCCGCCGCGGTGAGCAGGCCCGTCACCGGCGTCCGCAGCTCGTGTGCGATGTCCGCGGTCACCCGTCGCTCGGCCTCCAGCCGCTGCTGGAGGGCGTCGGCCATGGCGTCCACGGCCCGCGCGAGGTCGTCCGTCTCGTCGCGGACGACCCCGCCCACCGCGTCCCGCACGCGTACGTCGGGATCACCGTGCGCCACCCGCTGCGCGGCGGCCGCGGCCTTGCGCAGCCTGCTCGAGATCTGCCCGCCGATGAGCACGCCGAGCGCCGATCCGCCGATCACGGCGGCGAGACCGCCGACGACCAGGGCGCGGTCCAGGTCGGGGATCAGGTTGGCGCCCTCCCGGAACGGCGTGTGCAGCGACAGCACCTGTCCGTTCCCGAGCGGTACGGCGGCCCACACCTCGGGCAGCCCGTGCGGCCGCTCCTGGATGTACGTCCCGCGCCGCCCCGACTGGGCCTTGCGCCGCAGTTCGGCGGGCAGTTCCGGGTCGTTGAGCTTGGCGCCCATGGGCGGTTTGCGCCCCGCGTCGACGTTGCGGGAGATGAACTGCACGCGGTCCAGCTGTACTTCGCGAGCGCTTTCCAGCATCGACACGCGGGCAGCGCTGTGCACCACCAGGCTCAGCGCGATCGTGACGAGGGCGCCGACGGCGGCGATGGCGAGCGTGATCTTCCAGCGGATCCCCGTGCGGAGGGTGAACCGTCTCATGCCGGTCTTCCCGCGTGCAGAGTCCCGGCCTCGACCAGGGGAGGACAGGCGGTGCTGCGATCGGCCTTCTGGCCACCGGGCCGGCGGTCGCTGTCCGTGGAGCGGGGGTGAGACCTCATCGGGAGTCCTCCTCTCGGTCGGGGCGGTCCGTGGTGAAACGGGAACCCCCACCCGCGAGGATGGGGATCTCGGGATCCCTCTCTCGGGGAGGGATCACGTCAGGGTGTGAGCGGGGAGGGATCACGTCAGGGTTTGAGCTTGTATCCGAAGCCCCGGACCGTCTCGATCCGGTCCTGTCCGATCTTGGTGCGCAGCCGCTGGACGTGGACGTCGACGACGCGGGTGTCGCCGCCCCAGTCGTAGTCCCAGACCCGCTCCAGCAGGCGGTCGCGCGACAGTACGGTGCCGGGCGCGGAGGAGAACTCCAGCAGCAGCCGCATCTCGGTCGGCGTCAGCGCCACGGCGGCGCCCGCCCTGCGCACCTCCATGCCCTCGGTGTCGACCTCCAGGTCGCCGAAGGAGAGCACCCCGCGCTCCCCGTCCGGATCGTGGCCCGGGGTGCCGGGGCCGCCGTTCTGCTGGCCGCCGGAGTGGTCGAAGCGGCGCAGCACGGCGCGGATCCGGGCGACGAGCACCGACCCGTCGAAGGGCTTGGTGACGTAGTCGTCGGCGCCCGCCTCCAGGCCCAGCACCACGTCGATGGAGTCGGCGCGCGCCGACAGCATGATCACGGGGACGGTGGACTCGTCGCGGATGCGACGGCACAGGCTCACGCCGTCCATGCCCGGGACCATCACGTCGAGCAGTGCGATGTCGGGCCGGTCGGCGCGGAAGGACTCCAGGCCGGACAGGCCGTCGGGCATGGCCGTGACCACGAACCCGTCGCGTTCCAGCGCCAGGGTCGTGGCTTCACGGATGACGTCGTCGTCCTCCACGAACAGGACATGGGTCTCGGCCATGCGGCAGCCTCGCCTCGGTTCCTCTGTGCTCAGTTCTTCTGACTCGCGGCCGGGGCGGGCTGGCCGCCGCCGTCGACCACGTTGCTGTACTCCGAGTGGACCCGGTCCTGCTCGGTGAACTTCTCCCCGTTCCAGCGGTACGTGATCACGTCCTCGCCCGACGGATAGGCGAGTGCGTCGCTCTTTCCGTAGACCTGCTTCGTGACCACCAGGTCGCCCCGGTCGATCTCCGCGTAGACGGGTGGCTGTTCGTCCGAGAACACATTCTCGTACGTCCCGCCGTCCGCGCGGTACACGTAGGAGCCGCGGCCCAGGGCGTCGGCGCAGGACAGGACGTTGACGACGATGTCGACGACGGGGCTGCCGGTGACCTTCCCGTAGCTCACGTCCACGGGGTACTCCTTGCCCGTGCACGGCTTGAGGTCCCGTTTGATCTCGGAGCTGACCTTGGGGTCTCTCATGAGCAGCCCGACGGGGTCGACCTTCTTCAGCGGCTGGCCGGAGGCCGAGACCGAGATGGAGTCGTCGGGGGACGGGCTGGAGGGCGTGGCCTTGGACAGGGCCTCGGTGCGGGCCGGGCCGCCGTCGCGCAGGCCGGTGCCCCCGGTGGCGCACCCGACCGCGAACACGGCTGTGCCGACGAGGACGACCGCCCCCGCCGACACCAGGACCAGAGAACCACCGGTCAGACCTTGGCCGTTCAGGCCGCGCACCGCTCACGCCCCTCGTACCGCATGGTGTGGTCACCGCGTTCCAGCGCGCGCATGTCCAGGTCCCGGCTCTCCAACTCCTGCCGGAGGCGGGCCAGGGCGCGGTGCAGGGTGCTCTTCACGGTTCCCGCCGACATTCCGAGCGCCGAGGCCGTCTCCTCGGTGCTCATCTGCTCCCAGTGTCGCAGCACGACCACACTGCGCTGCTTGGGCGCGAGCACCTTGAGGATGTCCATCAGCAGGGCGCGGTCGGCGCGCTGGTCGGAGCCGTCCTCGACGGAGGCGTCGGGGAGCTGCTCGGTGGGGACCTCTTCGAGCTTGCGGGCACGCCACCACTCGGTACGGGTGTTGATCATGACGCGGCGCAGGTAGGCGTCGGCCAGGGACTTGTCGGCGATGCCGTCCCAGCGGCCGTAGGTGCGCACGAGCGCGGTCTGCAGGAGGTCCTGCGCGTCGGTGGGGTCCGGGACCAGGCGCCGGGCGCTGCGCAGCAGCGCGTCCTGCCGAGTGCGTACGTACTCCTCGAATTCGAGTACCTCGCCGTGCGCCATCTCAGACCGCCTCCGTTCCGTGCAACCCCGTAGTCCCGCTGTCTTACGGATCTGAAGGTACGGAGGGGTTGTCACGGGCCTGTGCGGGCCAGCCTTCGGTGGGAGCACGGACACCCATAGGTTGTGTAACAGTGCCGTGAGCTGGGGTTTCCCCGCCAGAAGCGGAATCCTCAAGTCATCCTCAAGCCCGCGTCGAGAGGGTGGGGCGCCGGCCCCGCGGAGTCGCCGGACCGTCGCCCTGGGTGGCCGGCCCGGGCAGCCGTCCGGGACCTGTGGTCAGGTCTGCGGGAGCCGGTAGAGGCCTCCGTCGAGGGGTTCCACCAGCCCGTCGGAGACCAGTCCGTCCAGGGCACGGGCCCGCTGGACCGGCTCGTCCCAGACCGTGTCGAGCACGGCCTGCGGAACGGGTCCCACCGCCTCGCGCAGTACGGCGAGGAGCTTGCCGCGCACCTGCCGGTCGGTCCCTGCGTAGGTCTGCCCGCGCCGCGGCGGTCCCTCGTGCGGGGGCTTCCCGGCGAGGCGCCACGCGCACAGCCCGGCGACGGGGCAGCGGGCGCAGTCGGGGCTCTTGGCGGTGCACACCAGCGCGCCGAGCTCCATCGAGGCCGCCGCCCAGCGGGCCGCGGTGTCCTCGTCCTCGGGCAGCAGGGCCCGGGCCAGGCGCCGCTCGGCGGCGGTGGTGGCGTTCGGCGGGTACTCGACCCCGTTGGCGGTGCGCGCGAAGACCCGCCGGACGTTCGTGTCGAGGACGGCGTGTCGCTGCCCGTACGCGAAGGAGGCCACGGCGGCCGCGGTGTACTCGCCGATCCCGGGCAGCGCGAGCAGCTGTGCGTGCTCCC
The DNA here is from genome assembly GCF_053610945.1 of Streptomyces sp. NPDC054849. Lineage (NCBI taxonomy): Bacteria > Bacillati > Actinomycetota > Actinomycetes > Kitasatosporales > Streptomycetaceae > Streptomyces > Streptomyces sp. NPDC054849. The sequence continues at coordinate 19,186 of NZ_JBSGZI010000105.1, read as the reverse complement.
GCGGTACGTCGCCCCCGTGCCGCTCCGTTATCGCGACGGCCGCGCCGTGCAGCCGCAGGGCCCGCCTCGGGTAGCCGAGCCGGCCCCATGCCCGCACGGCCTCGCCGGGGGCTTCGGCGGCCAGGTCCGCGGGGCGGGGCCACCGGGCGAGCCACTGCTCGTAGACCGGCTGGACCCGGCTGACCGGGGTCTGCTGCAACATGAACTCGCTGACCATGACGCCCCAGGGGCCGGCCTCGGGGCGGCGCCAGGGCAGGTCGCGGGCGTGCTCTTCGAACCACGCGATGACGGGGGAGTGCAGCGCGTGGGAGGGGTCGGGGGACACGGCGGTGGCGGAAGCGGAGGATGCAGTCATGGCAGACGGCATCCTGGCACGTTTCGGGCTTCCCGCGCCGGGCCCGGACCGGTGAACCGGACAACGGAGCGGACTTCGCTCACCCGCATGGCGGCGATGATCGTACTGATGGGACCGGTGAGGTGGCGGTAGGGGCCGGACCTTTCCATGGTCACCGAAGGTATGCGAAGCGGGGTGATCTCCGCGTCGGCCCACTGGCCGGATCTCGGCGTCTTGATTGCGCCCGCGGGATGATCATCGGCAAATCGAGTCTCCTGCGCGGCATGTGGGGCGGTGATCGGGCCGCGAACTCTCGTAAAGTTCCGTCCGTGGGATCTCTGCGCAATCCGGTCGGGCCGCTCCCCTCCTCCATCTACTGGCGACGGAGGGCTGTGCTGGCGTCCGTCGTCGCGCTCCTCGCGCTCCTCGCCGTATGGACCGTCAGTTCCGGCGGGGGGAGGACGAGTACGAACGGAAAGGGCCAGAGCGGCCCCGATCCCGTCACCTCGATCACCCCGGGTCCGGCCGGAACCGGCCCGGCGATCAGCGCCGCCCCCGGCGGGCGCCCGGAGTCGGGCGGCGGAGCGAACACCGGCTCCGAGGGCGGCGGTTCCACAGGCGACGCCGGCAAGAACGGCGAACCGGGCGGCGGCACGGGCCCGGGCGCGGGCTCCGGCTCCGGCTCCGGTGGCGCCGGGGGCGGCCCCGCGCAGGTCCCGGCGGACTCCCCGCTCCCCACGTGCGCGCCGGGTGCGCTGCAGTGGGAGGTCAAGAGCGCGAAGAACGAGTACGAGGCGAACGAGAAGCCCCGCCTCGAACTGGTCGCCCGCAACATCTCCGGAACCACCTGCAAGGTCGACCTCGGCCCGAAGCAGGCGGTCCTGACCATCCTTCAGGCGAGCAGCAGCAAGGCGGTGTGGTCCTCGGCGGACTGCCCGACGGGCGCGGGCAACGCCTTCTTCCGCCTCCCCGCACAGGGCGAGACGAAGCACACGCTGGACTGGGACCGCCGGTTCAGCGCGGCCGACCAGTGCCAGACGCCTCCGGCGGGGTCCGCGGCGCCCGACACCTACGTGGTCGAGGTCAAGGCTCCCGGCATGCCGGTCGCGCGCACCTCGTTCGTCCTCAAGCAGGACTAGGGCGCCGCCGCCCCGGGGGCCCTGCCCCCGGACACCGGCGCCTCAACGCCGGCGGGGCTGGATCTGCCCGGCGCCGCAGGCTAGACGTACCGCTCGAGGATCGAGGACTCCGCCAGGCGGGACAGCCCCTCGCGGACGCTGCGCGCACGGGCCTCGCCGACGCCGTCCACCGTCTGCAGGTCGTCGACGCTGGCAGCGAGCAGCTTCTGCAGGCCGCCGAAGTGCTCCACGAGCCGCTCGATGATCGCGCCCGGCAGCCTCGGCACCTTCGCCAGCAGCCGGTACCCGCGCGGCGACACCGCCGAGTCCAGGGTCTCGGGGGACCCCGTGTACCCCAGCGCCTTCGCCACGATCGCCAGTTCCAGCAGCTCCGGATGCGTCAGCGCGTCCAGCTCGGACAGGGCCTCGTCCACCGTGCGGGAACGCTTCGCCGTCGGCTCCGGCACGTAGTCCCGGATGACGAGCTCGCGCTCCTGCTCGATCCCGACCGTCAGCTCGTCCAGCTGCAGCGACAGGAGTCGCCCGTCCGTGCCCAGTTCGACCACGTACTCGGCGATCTCGGTCGCGATCCGGCGGACCATTTCCAGCCGCTGCGCGACCGCCGTCACGTCGCGGACCGTGACCAGGTCCTCGATCTCCAGCGCCGACAGCGTGCCCGCGACCTCGTCGAGGCGCAGCTTGTACCGCTCCAGCGTGGCCAGCGCCTGGTTCGCCCGCGACAGGATCGCCCCGGACTCCTCCAGCACCCGCCGCTCCCCGTCCACGTACAGCGCGATCAGCCGCATGGACTGCGACACCGACACCACCGGGAAGCCGCACTGCTTGGAGACGCGGTCGGCGGTGCGGTGCCGCGTGCCGGTCTCCTCCGTGTGGATCGAGGCGTCCGGCACCAGCTGTACGCCGGCCCGCAGGATCTTGGTGATGTCCTTGTCGAGGATGAGCGCGCCGTCGAGCTTGCACAGCTCGCGCAGCCGGGTCGCGGTGAACTCCACGTCCAGGACGAAACCGCCGGTGCACATGGCCTCGACGGACTTGTCCATGCCGAGGACGATGAGCCCGCCGGTGTTGCCGCGGACGATCCGCTCCAAGCCGTCACGCAGCGGCTGACCGGGCGCGACGGCGCTCAGCGAGGCGCGCATCATGGCCTCCTGCTTGGAGCTCGCGCCCGACTTTGCGGATGCTGCTGCCCCGTCCTTGGCTGCCACTGCACTCCTCGGGTCGCGGGTTGCGCCGCCTGCGTACGGCCGGGCGGACCATCCCGAAGTCTACCGGCGCGCGCTGTGCGCCCGCCGTGGCTTGGCCAGGTACGGCACCGGCGGATCCCGTACGGTGCCCTGACCAGGGGCGGGGCCCTTACTCGCCGGTCCGTTCCCGGGCCGGCGTACGCGACCGGCCGCGCGGCAGCACCCGGAGCGCATCGCCCATGTCGGCCACTTCGACGACCTTCATGCCGGGCGGCACCTTGCCCGGATCCGCCGGCACCAGGGCGTGCGTGAAGCCGAGCCGGTGGGCCTCCGCGAGCCGCCGCTGTACGCCGGTCACCCGTCGCACCTCGCCGGCAAGACCGACCTCGCCGATGGCCACGAGGTTCTTCGGGAGCGGGACGTCACTGGCGGCGGAGGCCAGGGCGAGCGCGATCGCCAGGTCGGCGGCCGGCTCGGTGAGCTTCACCCCTCCCACGGTGGCGCTGTAGATGTCGCGCTTGCCGAGCGCGGTGATCCGGCCGCGCTGCTCCAGGACCGCGAGCATCATCGAGACGCGCGAGGTCTCCAGGCCGGAGGTCGTGCGCCGGGGGGAGGGGATCTGCGAGTCCACCGTGAGCGCCTGCACCTCGGCGACCAGCGGACGCTTCCCCTCCAGGGTCACGGTCAGGCAGGTCCCCGGGACGGCTTCGGCGCGCCGCGTCAGGAACAGCCCGCTCGGGTCGGCGAGCCCGGTGATCCCCTCGTCGTGCAGCTCGAAGCAGCCGACCTCGTCGGTGGCCCCGTACCGGTTCTTGATGCCGCGCACGAGCCGCAGCCGCGCGTGCCGGTCGCCCTCGAAGCTCAGCACCACGTCGACGAGGTGCTCCAGGAGCCGGGGCCCGGCGATGGCCCCGTCCTTGGTCACGTGGCCGACGAGGAGCGTGGACATCCCGCGCTCCTTGGAGGCTCGGATCAGGGCACCGGCCACCTCGCGCACCTGGGCCATGCCGCCGGGCGCGCCGTCGATCTCGGGCGAGGCGACGGTCTGTACGGAGTCCAGGACGAGGAGGGAGGGCTTCACCGCGTCCAGGTGCCCGAGCACCGCCGAAAGGTCCGTCTCGGCCGCGAGGTAGAGGTGGTCGCTCAGCGCCTTGATCCGGTCGGCGCGCAGCCGGACCTGGCTCGCCGACTCCTCGCCCGTGACGTAGAGGGTGCGGTGCGCGTCGCTTGAGGCCTTGGCCGCCACGTCCAGCAGCAGCGTCGACTTCCCGACGCCGGGCTCTCCGGCGAGCAGCACCACGGCGCCGGGCACGAGTCCGCCGCCGAGGACGCGGTCCAGCTCGTCCACGCCGGTGCTGCGCGCGGTCGCCGTCCGCCCGTCGACCTGCGCGATCGGCAGCGCAGCCGTCGAGACCCGGCCGGCGGCGGTGGTCCGCACGGCGGGCGCGCCCATCTCCTCGACGGTGCCCCATGCCTGGCATTCGGGACAGCGGCCGAGCCACTTGGCGGTCGTCCAGCCGCAGTCGGTGCAGCGGTAGGACGGCCGGTCCTTGGCGGATGAACGAGCAGTGCGGGCAGCCATGCCGCTCACGGTAGCCGCCCGCACCGACAGGACGGGCTGCGAGGCTGTCCGTGCAGGGTTCCTGCGCCGGCGCTCCGCCTCGCGCCGACGCTCCCGGACGGGCCGCGGGCCGGCCGCGTCAGGGCCTGCGTCAGCGGGTCACCGATCTGTTCACCCGTAAGGGCTAAATGTGGGGAAGGCTTCCAGGGCGTCACCGGCACGCCGCCTACGGTCGCCAGGTGAACAGCAGCAACCAGGCACACTCCTCAGCGCGCACCGGCGCACACCGGGCGCACGGGCGCACGACCTGCGAGGGGGAGCATCCGCCCCCCTTCCGGCACGAGCCTTACCTGGACGGTCTGTTCACGTACTGCCTGTCGGTCCTGTGCGACCACGACACCGCGACGGACGTGCTCGGCGACGTCCTCGCCGTGGCCGAGCGGCATCCCGGCCGCTGTCCCGACGAGGGGGACCGCCGGGCCTGGCTCTACGCACTCGCCCGCTGGGGCTGCCTGCGCCGGCTGGCAGAGCAGCGGCGCGCCCGGCAGGGCGCGCATTCCGCCCGGCGTGCGCCGGAGCACACCGCGCGCGGCCGTGCGCCGGGTGCCGACACGGCCTCAGACCGCGTCCCTGAAGCCCATCGGCTCCTTGACGTGAGCGCCTACCGCCGTACCGAACTGGCCCGGCTCGCCTGGCCGGAGGCCGCCGGGACCACGCCCGAGCAGCGCGAGGCCCTCGAACTCGCCGTCCGCCACCGCCTCGGCGTCCCCGAACTCGCCTCCGTCCTCGGCACCCCCCAGGCCGCCGCCCGGGAGCTCCTGTCCGGCGCCGCCTGCGAGGTGGAGCGCACCCGCACCGCCCTGGCCGTCGTGGAGACCGGCAGCTGCCCCGCCGTCTCCCGGCTGACCGGCGACGACGACGGCGACGGCGGTGACGGCAACGTGCTGCTGTCCAGCACCCTGCGCGCCGAGCTCGTCCGCCACGTCGACGACTGCCCCCGGTGTCGACGCGCCGCCGAACGCGTGGGCGCCGCCGCCCCCTGGCCCGGCTCCGGCGGCATCGACACGGCCGCCCTCCCGCTCGTACCCGCCCCCCGCACCGCCGTCCACGCGGCGATGCTCCGCTCCGGACGGGGCCGGGGCCGCGGTCCCGGCCCGCGCTTCGACCGCACCGGCTTCCCGATGGACCCCAGGGACCGCGCGGCCCGCCGCGACCGGCTGCGCGCCCGGGCGGTGACCACCACCGTGGTCGCCACCGTCGTCGCCGCCCCCGTCCTGGCCCTGTGGGCGGCGTACCGCGGCGGGCCCGGCACGGGCGAGCCCGTCGGCGGGGACTCCACCCGCATCTCCGCGAGCGATTCCGAACTCCCGGCCGCCCGGACCGACGGCCGCCCGCTCACCGCGTACGAGAACGCCGGAAACACCGCCTCCACCACCGGCAGCCCCGGCTTCCTCCACAGCAGCACCGACTCCGACGTCTCCGTCGAGGTGATCAGCACCGGCGCGCCCGCGACCCCCGACCACGCCGGCGCCCCCGGCCGCCTCACCATGGCCGCGTCCTCCCGCGGCGCCCTCACCCTGATCACCCTGACCGCTTCCGGCCGCGCCCCCGTGGACTGGCGGCTCTGGTCCGACGCGCCCTGGCTGCGCGCGAGCCGGACCGCGGGCACGCTGGCCCCTGGAGAATCGGTCACCCTGCGGATCGCCGTGGACCCCGAGGCCCAGCCCGTGGGCGCCTGGACGGCCCGGGTCGGGGTCGACCCGAGCGGCGCGGTGGTCTCCATCCAGGGCCGCGGCCGCCCCGCGTCGACGCCGGCGCCGTCGCCGGACCCGACGCAGCCCGGGACGTCGGCCCCGTCGCCGGACCCGACGCAGCCGCCCACGCCGACCCCGGAGCCCACGGAGCCGACGATCCCGCCGCCGTCCCCGACGCCCACGCCGGTTCCGACGCCGACGGACGGCTCAGGCGGAACGGTTTCCCCCGGGCCGGACCCGGGGGCGACGGCCGCCCCTGGTTAGCCGTCCCGCCGGGAGACGCGGACGGTCAGACCGGGTCGGCGGGATGCGGGGCCATCGGCAGCAGCGACGCCAGCCGCGCCTCGCACAGCTTCACGAGCGCCTCGTACCCCTCCTTGCCCATCAGCTCGGTCAGCTCGGCGCGGTACGACACGTACACCGGGTCCCCGGCGCCGTGCGCGGAGGTGGCCGACGTGCACCACCAGTGCAGGTCGTGGCCGCCGGGCCCCCAGCCGCGGCGGTCGTACTCGCCGATCGACACCTGCAGCACGCGGGTGTCGCCGGGCCGGTCGATCCAGTCGTAGGTCCGGCGGATCGGCAGTTGCCAGCACACGTCGGGCTTGGTCTCCAGCGGCTCCCGGCCCTCCTTCATCGCGAGGATGTGCAGCGAGCAGCCGGCCCCGGCCGGGAACCCCGGCCGGTTCAGGAAGATGCACGCGCCGTCCCAGCGCCGGGTCTGCTTCTCCCCGTCGTCGTCGGCTTGCGTCCATCCGCTCTCGCTGCCGACGTCGTGGAACTCCCACAGCTCCGGCGTGAGGCGGGCCACGTGCTGGGCGACGCGCTTCTCGTCGTCCTCGTCGGAGAAGTGCGCGCCGAGCGTGCAGCAGCCGTCGTCCGCCCGGCCCGCCTGGATGCCCTGGCAGCCGCTGCCGAAGATGCAGGTCCAGCGGGAGGTCAGCCAGGTCAGGTCGCAGCGGAAGATCTGCTCGTCGTCGGCGGGGTCGGGAAACTCCACCCAGGCACGGGGGAAGTCGAGCCCCTTCTCGTCGGCCACGGCCTTGTTCCTGCCGCCCTTGGAGCCTTTGACACCTGCGGCACCTTTGGCCTCTTTGGCATCTTTGCCCTCATTGGCGGTGATCTTGCCCGTGTCCTTCTGCGACCGGGTCTTGTTGGCCTTCTTCGTATTTGGCACAAACCCAAGCCTAAGCGCCCCTTACGTAACCCCCGAGCGTTCCTCGCAGTAGCGTTTCCCCCTATGAGACTCGGTGTCCTTGATGTGGGTTCGAATACGGTCCATCTGCTGGTGGTGGACGCGCACCCCGGCGCGCGCCCGCAGCCGGCGCACTCGCACAAGGTGGAGATGCGGCTGGCGGAGCTGCTCGACGAGCACGGTGCCGTCACCCCCGAGGGCGTCGAACGTCTCGTCTGCGTGATCACGGACGCCGTGCAGGCCGCCGAGGACAAGGGCTGCGAGGACGTCCTCCCCTTCGCGACCAGTGCCGTACGCGAGGCCACGAACGCGGACGAGGTCCTGGCGCGGGTCAAGGCCGAGACCGGCGTCGACCTGCCCGTGCTGAGCGGCGAGGACGAGGCCCGGCTCACCTTCCTGGCGGCCCGCCGGTGGTTCGGCTGGTCCGCGGGGAAACTGCTGGTCCTGGACATCGGCGGCGGTTCGCTGGAGATCGCGTACGGCATCGACGAGGACCCGGACGCGGCCGTCTCGCTGCCGCTGGGCGCGGGCCGCCTCACGTCGGGCTGGCTGCCGGGCGACCCGCCGGACGCGCTGGACGTCCGGGCGCTACGGCGGCACGTGCGGGCGGAGATCGCCCGCACGGTCCGCGAGTTCAGCCGCTTCGGGGTACCGGACCACGTGGTGGCGACGTCGAAGACCTTCAAGCAACTGGCCCGTATCGCGGGCGCGGCCCGCTCGGCGGAAGGCCTGTACGTGCAGCGGGACCTGAGCCGCAAGTCCCTGGAGGAATGGGTCCCGCGCCTGGCCGCGATGACCACGGCCCAGCGCTCGGCCCTCCCGGGCGTCTCGGAGGGGCGGGCGAACCAGCTCCTGGCGGGCGCGCTGGTGGCGGAGGGGGCGATGGACCTGTTCGGTGTCGACGAGCTGGAGATCTGCCCGTGGGCCCTGCGCGAGGGCGTGATCCTGCGAAGGCTGGACCACATGCCGGCGGGGTCATAGGCAGGCGATGTGGGGGAGCCCCGCCCCGGTGCGGCGTCGGGCCCGTACCCTGTCTCCGTGGCAGAACCAGTCCGCATCCCGACCGCGAAAGTCGCCCTCTCCACCGCCTCCGTCTACCCGGAGTCCACGGCGACCGCCTTCGAGATCGCCGCGCGCCTCGGTTACGACGGCGTCGAGGTCATGGTCTGGACGGACCCGGTCAGCCAGGACGTCGACGCCCTGCGCAGGCTGTCGGACCACCACGGGGTGCCGATCCTGGCCGTCCACGCGCCGTGTCTCCTCATCACCCAGCGGGTGTGGTCCACCGACCCCTGGACCAAGCTGCAGCGCGCCCGGGCGGCGGCCGAGCGGCTCGGCGCGTCCACCGTCGTCGTGCATCCGCCGTTCCGGTGGCAGCGGCAGTACGCGCGGGACTTCGTCACCGGCATCTGGCGGATGGCGGACGAGACCGACGTCCGGTTCGCCGTGGAGAACATGTACCCCTGGCGCTACCGCGACCGCGAGATGCTCGCGTACGCCCCCGAGTGGGACGTCACCAAGGACGACTACCGCCACTTCACCGTCGACCTGTCGCACACCGCGACCGCCCGCACGGACGCCATCGCGATGATCGACCGGATGGGCGACCGGCTCGCGCACATCCACCTCGCGGACGGGAACGGATCGGCCAAGGACGAGCACCTGGTCCCGGGACGGGGTAAGCAGCCCTGCGCCGAACTGCTGGAGCGGCTCGCCCGGACGTCCTTCGGCGGCCACGTGGTGATCGAGGTCAACACGCGGCGCGCGATGTCCTCCGCCGAGCGCGAGGCCGACCTCGCCGAGGCGCTGGCCTTCACCCGCCTGCACCTCGCCACCGCCGAGCGCGACGAGGCCCACCGGCCGTGACGGAGGCGCAGAGGCCGCGCCGCCGCGGACCCGGCCGGCCCCGGCAGGACGAGGCCGCCGAAGGCCCCGGCACCCAGGAGCGGATCCGCCTCGCCGCCCGCGAGGTGTTCGCGGAGCGCGGGTACGACAAGACGTCCGTACGCGGCATCGCGAAGGTCGCCGGCGTGGACCCCGCCCTGGTCCACCATTACTTCGGCAGCAAGGACGACCTCTTCGCCGCCGCCATCGAGGTCAGCATGGAACCCGCCCTGGTGGTTCCGGCGATCATCGGCGACGGCCCCGAGGGCATCGGCGAGCGGCTGGCCCGGTACTTCCTCGGCGTCTGGGAGAACCCGGTCACCCGGGCCCCGCTGCTCGCGGTGATCCGGTCCGCCCTCACGCACGAGGCCGCCGCGAAGGTGCTGCGCGGGCTGGTGCTGCGGCGGGTCCTGGAGCGCGTCGCCGCCGACCTCGACGTCCCCGACCCGACCTTCCGCGCCGAACTCGCCGCCTCCCACATGGTCGGCATCGCGATCCTGCGCTACGTCGTCCAGGTGGAGCCCCTCGCGTCCGCCGACCCGGAGGCCATCGTTGCGCTCGTAGCCCCTACGCTGCAGCGGTACCTGACCGAGGAATGAGCCGGCCGTCCCGCCATACGGACATGCCGTCCGGATCCCGGTCGGTGGGCGTAGCCTCGTATCTGAGCCATATCCGCAGTCGCGGCCGACCGTACAGCCGCACTCATGGGGAGTGAACCGCATGCCCGAGTTGAGGTCCCGCACCGTCACCCACGGCCGCAACATGGCGGGCGCACGCGCCCTGATGCGTGCGTCGGGCGTAGCGAGCGAGGACATCGGCAAGCCGATCATCGCGGTAGCCAACTCGTTCACCGAATTCGTCCCCGGCCACACCCACCTGGCGCCCGTCGGCCGGATCGTCTCCGACGCCATCCGCGCCGCCGGTGCGATCCCGCGCGAATTCAACACGATCGCGGTCGACGACGGCATCGCGATGGGTCACGCCGGCATGCTGTACTCCCTGCCCTCCCGCGACCTGATCGCGGACTCGGTCGAGTACATGGTCGAGGCGCACTGCGCAGACGCGCTGATCTGCATCTCCAACTGCGACAAGATCACCCCCGGCATGCTCATGGCCGCCATGCGCCTGAACATCCCCGTGGTCTTCGTCTCCGGCGGTCCGATGGAGGCCGGCCAGGCCACCCTCGTCGACGGCACCGTCCGCAAGCTCGACCTGATCGACGCCATGGTCGACGCCTCCAACGAGAACGTCTCCGACGAGGACATCCTGCGGATCGAGGAGAACGCCTGTCCCACGTGCGGCTCCTGCAGCGGCATGTTCACGGCCAACTCCATGAACTGCCTCGCCGAGGCGATCGGCCTGGCCCTCCCCGGCAACGGCTCGGTCCTCGCCACGCACACGGCCCGCCGCGCCCTCTACGAGGACGCCGGCCGCGCGATCGTCGAGATCACCAAGCGCCACTACGAGCAGGACGACCACTCCGTCCTGCCGCGCAACATCGCCACCCGCCAGGCCTTCGAGAACGCCATGGCCCTCGACATCGCCATGGGCGGCTCGACGAACACGATCCTGCACCTGTTGGCCGCCGCGCAGGAGGCGGGCCTGGACTACGACCTCAAGGACATCGACGAGGTCTCGCGCCGCGTCCCGTGCCTGTCCAAGGTCGCGCCGAACGTGGCTCCCGGCGGCACGTACTACATGGAGGACATCCACCGGGCCGGCGGCATCCCCGCCATCCTCGGCGAGCTGCACCGCGGCGGACTCCTCAACAAGGACGTCACCTCGGTCCACTCCGCCAACCTGGAGGACTGGCTGGCGAAGTGGGACGCCCGCTCCGGCACGGCCTCCGAGGAAGCCATGGAGCTGTGGCACGCGGCCCCCGGCTGCAAGCGCTCCGCGACCGCCTTCTCCCAGTCCGAGCGCTGGGAGACCCTCGACCTCGACGCCGAGGGCGGTTGCATCCGCTCGGTGCAGCACGCGTACTCCAAGGACGGCGGCCTCGCCGTCCTCAAGGGCAACATCGCGGTCGACGGCTGTGTGGTGAAGACGGCCGGCGTCGACGAGTCGATCTGGACCTTCGAGGGCCCCGCGGTCGTCTGCGAGTCGCAGGACGAGGCCGTCGAGAAGATCCTCACGAAGCAGATCAAGGCCGGCGACGTCGTCGTCATCCGCTACGAGGGCCCGCGCGGCGGCCCCGGCATGCAGGAGATGCTCTACCCGACCTCCTTCCTCAAGGGCCGGGGCCTCGGCAAGGTCTGCGCCCTGGTGACGGACGGCCGCTTCTCCGGCGGCACCTCGGGCCTGTCCATCGGCCACGCCTCCCCGGAGGCGGCCTCGGGCGGCACCATCGCGGTCGTGGAGGACGGCGACCTGATCCGCATCGACATCCCGAACCGGTCCATCGAGCTCCTCGTCGACGAAGCCACCCTGGCGGCCCGCCACGAGGCCCTCGGCGGCGTCTACGCGCCGAAAAACCGCGAGCGCAACGTCTCGGCGGCCCTGCGCGCCTACGCCGCAATGGCCACCAGCGCCGACAAGGGCGCGGTCCGCGACGTCTCCCTCCTGGGCTGACCTCCCGCGAAGGCAAGGCAGCCGCCCCCGTACCCCTCCGGTGCGGGGGCGGCGCCGTTCACCACCCGGCGGGATCTCCCGCATCCACCGCGAACACCGCCCCGTCGGGCGCACTCCCGAACACCCGGCCTCCCCCGGCCACCGGCGCGGGCAGGGTCGAGTTGTAGCCCTGCCCGCCCCCCAGCCTGGGCTTGGTCTGCCCCAGGAGCCTCCCCCCGCCGTCCACGGCCAGGGTGCGCCCGTCCGACGCCGTGAGATGGATCCGCCCGTCGTGGATCACCGGCCGCGAGGCCACGGCCACGCCCGTCTCCAGGCGCCAGTCCTCACGCTCCGCACCCACCGCGGCCAGGGCTCCCGACGTGCCGAAGACGTACACCCGCCCCTCCGGGCCGACCGCGGCCTGCGCATCGAGCAACGGCGCCGAGAGCGGGATCCGGCGTACGGCACGCGTGGTGAGATCCACCCGCACGACCGCCCTGGTCACGGCGCCGGACGCGGACCGCGTGTCACCCTCCAACAGGTACAGCCCGCCGCCCGCCGCGCCGGAGGGTTCCCACAGCGCCGGACTGCGCACCTGCCAGCGCACCGCGCCGTTCGCGGGATCGACGGCCGAGACCTGGGTCGACTTCCCGTCCGCTCCCTGCGTGCACACGTACAGCCCCGGGCCGCCCGACGGAGCCGGTCCGGCGAGCCAGACGGAGCCGGCTTCGCCGATCCGGTGCTCCCAGCGCGTCCGGCCGGTGGCCGCGTCCAGCATGGTGACCTTCCCGTCCGGGCCCGTGACCAGCAGCAGCATTCCCACCGGCACCAGCTGCGCGCCCTCCGGCAGGCTCCGCTTCCACCGCTGCGAGCCGTCCGCCGGATCCAGGGCCTGGAGCATCCCGCCGCTGTGATCCACCACCAGTACCAGCCCGCCGGCGTGCAGAGGAGCCGGGTTTGGCGTCATGCGCGTCGCGGGTGCCGCGCCGGGTACGGACCACCTCACCGATCCGTCGGCCGGGTCGATCCGGGCGGCCGCGAGCGCTGGTCCTGCGCAGTAGAGGGCCTCGGCCGACCAGGAGCAGGCCGGAAACGGATCGCCCACCCCCTTTTCCCCCACCTGAATCGCCCAAGGCGTCACGGCCTTCGCCCCGGGGCCGGTCGTCGTGTTCCCGACGTGAGCGGTGGGTCTCTCGGACGGGTTCGTGTCCGCTCCGAAGACGAGAGGTCCGCCGATCGCCCCACTGGTCAGCAGTACACCCCCGATCGCCATGACCAGCCGTGACCGCCGCCGCCGCTGCTGCGGGGCAGGAGCGGGCTGCACGGAGACGATCCGGTCCCGCCGGTGGGTGGTCTCCTCCACCCGGTGGGGGCGGCGCGGCGCGGGGATGAAGGCCCGGGTGTCCTCTGACGTCGGATAGGCCAGCGCCCGCAGCTCACTGATCAGCGCATCGGGGGTGGGGCGTCCGGCGGGGTCCTTCGCGAGGCACGCCTCGGTGATCGGTATCAGGGCCGCGGGCAGTCCGGTCAGGTCGGGGTCGTGGTGCACGACCTGATACGCCACCAGGTAGGGGCTGTCGGAGTCGAAGGGGCCGCGCCCGGTGGCCGCGTGCACGAGTACGGCGCCCATCGCGAACACGTCCGCGGCAGGCCCGACCTCACGCGGCCGCTGGAACTGCTCGGGCGCCATGAAGGGCGGCGTCCCGATCAGCTTCCCCGTCTCGGTCCGCAGGTCGCTGTCCGTCGGCCGCGAGATCCCGAAGTCGATGACCCGTACTCCGTCGGGCGCCATCAGCACGTTGCTCGGCTTCAGATCCCGGTGCACCACACCCGCCCGGTGGATGTCCCGCAGCGCCTCGGCGAGTCCGGCACCGAGCCTGGCCAGTTCGACGGGCTCCAGTACCCGCTCCCGCACCCGCTCGGCGAGCGTCGGGGCGTCGATGAACAGGGTCGCCATCCACGGCCGTTCGGCATCGGGGTCGGCATCCACGACGGGCGCGGTGAACGCCCCGCTCACCCGCCGTGCCGCGGCGACCTCCTGCCGGAACCGGGCCCGGAACTCCGGATCCACGGCATGCTCAGGGTGGACGATCTTGACGGCGAGTTTCAGTCCCGACGCGGAGGTGGCGAGATGGACGACGCCCATGCCGCCCGAGCCCAGGACGGATTCCAGCCGGTACTGCCCGGCGTACTCCGGAAAACCCGCCCGATCCCTGCGCAGCGATTGCACCGCTGACCACCCCCGCCGGAGCCTAGTCGATGGCACGTAGGAATCTCCAAGGTCCTGCTACCCTGCGCGAGTTGCGAAGCGCAACGCTCAGGGGGGAGTTTTCGCATGTCCGAAACGACTGAGTCCGGCCAGGTCCAGAGCCTCGCCGCCGAGTCCGGTTTCCTGACGTTCCCGGTCGCGCCCGGCTACCGGGTGAACGTCCGCAGCGGCCCGGGTACCGGCTACTCCATCGTCAAGGTCCTGCCGTACGGCTCGTACGTCTCGATCCGCTGCCAGGGGCCCGGTACGACGGTCACGGGCCCGTACGGCACCACGGACATCTGGGACTGCGTCGGCAACGGCCAGTTCGTCTCCGACGCCTACGTGAAGACGGGCAGCGACGGCTACGTCGCCACGCACTGCTGACCTGCGGCGTAAACGGAACGGGGATCGGCAGAAGCCGCAGGCACGGCCTCGGCGCCTCGGCGCCGCGGCAGACCCCGTCTGACACGTGAGACACGCCCGGCCCGACCGGCGCGGCGAGGGATAATCGCCGATGTGAGCGACGACCAGCGAGACCAGCCCCCCGCCGAGCCGGCCGACCAGGCCCAGGCCCCGGTCCCCACCGGGCCCGAGCCCGAACCGATCCCGTTCTTCGGCACCACCTGGGTGAACCACGACGGCGGCTACAGCCTGCGCCGCGTCGGCCTCGCCATCGGCTCGCTGGCCACCGCCGTCGCCGCGGCCGTTCTGCTCCGCCTCTCCTACGAGGGCCTGGAGATCGGCAACGTCGGCCCCTTCCTCAGCATCTCCGTCGTCATCCTCTTCGCGATCGCCAGTTCCATCGCTTTCGTCAAGACCTGGGAGTCCTTCAGCCGCCGCCCCGCCCCGTCGTCCGACGAGGCCGCCCTCAAGGGCCTCAAGATGATCGGTTTCATCGGCTCCCTCATCGCGTACTTCCTGCGCTGCCTTGCCGAAGCCCCGGGCGAGAAGCTCCGCCGCGCCGAATACGAGCGCGCCCGCGTCGAGTACGCCCGCCGCCGCAGCACCCGTACGGGCAACCCGGCCGCCCGCCGCCCCAAGCGGAAGAAGTAACCCGCACCCGTCCCGGTCATTGACGCCCCGGCACAGCCGGGCGCATTATTCATCACATGATGAATAACTCGGCCGGGCGCGACCCGGCCCCCACACCGGCCGCCGTGCACGCCCACGGCCTGACCGTCCGCCGCGGCACCGGCCGCAACCCCCGCACCGTCCTCGACTCCCTCGCCTTCGACGTCCCCCGTGCCCGCATCACCGGCCTCCTAGGCCCCTCCGGCTGCGGCAAGTCCACCCTCATGCGCGCCATCGTCGGCACCCAGGCCCACGTCACCGGCACCCTCGACGTCCTCGGCCGCCCGGCGGGCCACCCCGAGCTGCGCTCCCGCATCGGCTACGTCACCCAGGCGCCCTCCGTCTACGACGACCTCACCGTCCGGCAGAACCTCGACTACTTCGCCGCCGTCCTCGACCCCGGCCGGGCCGCCGCCGACCGCCGTGCCCACACCGTCCGGCAGGCCATCGCCGACGTCGACCTCACCATCCACACCGACGCCCTCGCCGGCAACCTCTCCGGCGGCCAGCGCAGCCGCGTCTCCCTCGCCGTCGCCCTGCTCGGCACCCCCGAGCTGCTGGTCCTCGACGAACCCACCGTCGGCCTCGACCCCGTCCTGCGCCGCGACCTGTGGAACCTCTTCCACGACATCGCCGCCACCCGCGGCGCGACGCTCCTCGTCTCCTCCCACGTCATGGACGAGGCCGAGCGCTGTCACGACCTGCTCCTCATGCGCGAAGGCCGCATCCTCGCCGAGGACACCCCCGACGCACTGCGCACCCGTACCCACAGCGCCACCGTCGAGGAGGGCTTCCTCCGCCTCGTCGACGAGGCCGACGCACTCTCCCGGGAGACGCGATGAACGCCGCCCGCACCATCGCCACCGCCGCCCGCGTCCTGCGCCAGCTCCGCCACGACCCGCGCTCCATCGCGCTGATGCTCCTGGTCCCCGTCCTGATGCTCACCCTGCTGCGCTTCGTCTTCGACGGCAGCCCCCGCACCTTCGACGGCATCGGCGCGTCACTCCTCGGGATCTTCCCCCTCATCACCATGTTCCTGGTGACCTCCATCGCGACCCTGCGCGAGCGCACCTCCGGCACCCTCGAACGCCTGCTCGCCATGCCGCTGGGCAAGGGCGACCTCATCGCCGGCTACGCCCTCGCCTTCGGCGCGGTGGCCGTCGCCCAGTCCCTCCTCGCCACCGGACTCGCCCTCTGGGTCCTCGGCCTCGACGTCGTCGGCTCCCCCTGGCTGCTCCTCCTCGTCGCCCTCCTCGACGCCCTTCTCGGCACCGCACTCGGACTCTTCGTCTCCGCCTTCGCGGCCTCGGAGTTCCAGGCCGTCCAGTTCATGCCGGCGGTGATCTTCCCCCAGCTGCTCCTCTGCGGGCTCTTCGCCGCCCGCAGCACCATGCACCCGGTCCTCGAAGGCCTCTCCGACGTCATGCCCATGTCCTACGCCGTCGACGGCATGACCCAGGTCCTCACCCACACCGACATGACCGCCGACTTCATCCGCGACGTCGTCATCGTCGCCGCCTGCGCCCTTCTCGTCCTCGCCCTCGGCGCGGCCACCCTCCGCCGGCGCACCCCGTGACCGCATTCCGGATGGCACCGCCCGCTTCCCCGCCCAGGTGAAAGGATGAAGACGCAGACGCAGACGCAGAGGTCGACGTACACGTAGCGGACGTGTACGCCGCTCCGGCAAAAGAACAGTTCGGCGAGGTGGATCGGGCATGACCCAGACAGTCGCAGTCCTCGGTACCGGCAAGATCGGCGAGGCCCTGCTCAGCGGAATGATCCGCGGCGGCCGGCCCGCCTCGAAGCTCCTCGTCACGGCCCGACGCGCCGAACGGGCCGAAGAGCTCCGCTCCCGCTACGGGGTCGAGGCCGTCTCCAACGCCGAGGCCGCCAAGCGGGCCGACACCCTCATCCTCACCGTCAAGCCTCAGGACATGGCCAAGCTCCTCGACGAGCTCGCCCCGCACGTCCCCGCCGACCGCCTGGTCATCAGCGGCGCCGCCGGCATCCCCACCTCCTTCTTCGAGGAACGGCTCAGCCCCGGCACCCCCGTCGTCCGCGTCATGACGAACACCCCCGCCCTCGTCGACGAGGCCATGTCCGTCATCTCCGCCGGCAGCCACGCCACCGCCGAGCACCTCGCCCACACCGAGGAGATCTTCGGAGGCGTCGGCAAGACCCTGCGCGTCCCCGAATCCCAGCAGGACGCGGCCACCGCCCTCTCCGGCTCCGGCCCCGCGTACTTCTACTTCCTCGTCGAGGCCATGACCGACGCCGGCATCCTCCTCGGCCTGCCCCGCGCCCAGGCCCACGACCTGATCGTCCAGGCCGCCATCGGCGCCGCCGTGATGCTCCGCGACAGCGGCGAGCACCCGGTCAAGCTCCGCGAGGCGGTCACCTCCCCGGCCGGTACGACGATCAACGCGATCGTGGAGCTGGAGAAGCACGGCGTACGCGCCGCCCTGATCGCCGCCCTCGAAGCGGCCCGCGACCGCAGCCGCGAGCTCGCCTCCGGCAACAGCTGAGACCGAGCACGGGCCCCCGCCACACCGGGGGCCCGCCGCACGCCTTTCCCTACGGCGCGAGCAGCCCGATGGCCTCGTACGCCCGGTCCACCACGGGCCGCGCCAGCTCCCGGGCCCGCCCGGCGCCGTCCCGCAGCACCTTGTCGACCGCCGCCGGATCGGCCGCCAGCTCGGCATGCCGCTCCTGCACCGGCCGCAGCAGTTCGACCACCGCGTCGGCGACGTCGCGCTTCAGCGCCCCGTACCCGCTGTACTCCTCGGCGAGTACGGCCGGATCGCCTCCGGAGCACGCCGCCAGGATGTCCAGCAGATTCGCGACCCCGGGCCGCGCCTCCCGGTCGTAGACCACCGCGCCGTCCCCGCTGTCGGTGACCGCCCGCATGACCTTCTTGCACACGACCCCGGGCTCGTCGAGCAGATAGACGATCCCGGCCCCGCTCCCGTGGGACTTCCCCATCTTCGACGTGGGCTCCTGCAGGTCCATGACCCGAGCCGCCACCGCCGGATGCGTGGCCTTCGGCACGGTGAAGGTGTGCCCGTAGCGCTGGTTGAAGCGCACCGCCAGATCCCGCGTCAGCTCGACGTGCTGCCGCTGATCCTCACCGACCGGAACCTCCTGCGCCCCGTACGCCAGGATGTCGGCGGCCATCAGCACCGGATAGGTGAGCAGCGACAGCCGTACACCCTCCCCGGAGCCCTGCGCCTGCGCCGCCTTCTCCTTGTACTGGATCATCCGCCGCAGCTCCCCGTCGGTGGCGGTGCACTCCAGCAGGTACGCCAGCCGCGTGTGCTCATCGACATGGCTCTGTACGAAGAGGGTGCAGCGCTGAGGATCCAGCCCGGCGGCGAGCAGGAGCGTCGCCGCCTGCCGACTCAGCCTTCGCACGCGCGCCGGCTCGTGCTCGACGGTCAGCGCATGCAGATCGACGACGCAGAACAGCGCGGCGTCCGGCTGCTCCTCGGCGGCGACCCACTGCCGTACGGCCCCCAGGTAGTTCCCGAGCGTCAGGTGCCCGGTCGGCTTGATCCCGCTGAAGATCCTCGTCATGTCCTGCTCCCTGTGTGAGTGGTGTCGAGGCCACCGCGTCGGCGACCGAGCCACTCCCCGGAGGGAGAATCAAGAACGGCCGCCGTAGCGGCGGCCGTGAGCGCATGCGTGCTCGCGTGGGGGGTCGGCCGCCGTCAGGCGGCCCACCAGCGAAGGCTGAGCGTGAGCGCATGCGTAGTCATGGGCCCACAGTAGACGGCAGGGGATGAGGACGGAGGGAGTTTGGCGAACCCGGCGCGGCCGGTCAGCCCGGGGTTGACACGGATGTGCCCCATCCGTAAGGTTCTTCGAGTTGTCCGAAGTGAGCGCCGACCCCGGTCGGTCCCCGGACAGCCATCTCGCACTACCCATTCGAACGAACGACGCACTTCGTCGTCCCGTTTTCATGCGTATTTGCGAATGAGGAATCCGCGTCCGAGGACGCAGCCGCCGATTAGGTTCGGGGGCAAGGAATCCGCTACTGTCTCACTCGCTGAAGGGCCTAACAGCCCCGAAGGCAAAGCCCGCTGACTGGGAGTCAGGCCCGAAAGGATCTGATAGAGTCGGAATCGCCGGAAAGGGAAACGCGAAAGCGAAAACCTGGAAAGCACCGAGGAAGTCGGACACGAAAGAGTCTGATAGAGTCGGAAACGCAAGAACAGAACGAAAGCCCGGAGGAAAACCCGCGAGGGTGAGTACAAAGGAAGCGTCCGT
>NZ_JBSGZI010000104.1:0-29720 GCF_053610945.1 Streptomyces sp. NPDC054849 | reverse complement strand
CCGCATCACTGCGGGGTGCCGCCCTCGGCCTCTGTGCGGCAGAGTCGTGTGGTGCGGCGGGCTCAGGCGGCCGTGCCGCCGCCGCCCAGGTGGTGGACCCGGACCATGTTGGTGGTGCCCGGGACGCCGGGGGGCGAGCCGGCGGTGATGACCATGGTGTCGCCGTCGTTGTAGCGGCCCAGCTTGAGCAGCTCGCCGTCCACCAGGTCGACCATCGCGTCGGTGGTGTCCACGTGCGGGACGATGTAGGAGTCGACGCCCCAGCTCAGCGTCAGCTGGTTGCGGGTGTTGACGTCGGTGGTGAAGGCGAGGATCGGCTGGGTCACGCGGTAGCGCGACAGCCGGCGGGCCGTGTCACCGGACTGGGTGAAGGCGATGAGCGCCTTGCCGTCGAGGAAGTCCGCGATCTCGCAGGCCGCGCGGGCGACGGAGCCGCCCTGGGTGCGGGGCTTCTTGCCCGGGACCAGCGGCTGAAGGCCCTTGGAGAGGAGCTCCTCCTCGGCCGCCGTGACGATCTTCGACATCGTCTTGACGGTCTCGATCGGGTAGGCGCCCACGGAGGACTCGGCGGACAGCATGACCGCGTCCGCGCCGTCGAGGATCGCGTTGGCGACGTCGGACGCCTCCGCGCGCGTCGGGCGGGAGTTGGTGATCATCGACTCCATCATCTGGGTGGCGACGATCACCGGCTTGGCGTTGCGGCGGCACATCTCGATGAGCCGCTTCTGGACCATCGGGACCTTCTCGAGCGGGTACTCGACGGCCAGGTCGCCACGGGCCACCATGACCGCGTCGAAGGCGGCGACCACGGCGGCCATGTTCTCGACGGCCTGCGGCTTCTCGACCTTGGCGATGACGGGGACCCGGCGGCCCTCCTCGTCCATCACCCTGTGGACGTCCTTGACGTCGCCGGCGTCGCGCACGAAGGACAGGGCGACCATGTCGCAGCCCATCCGCAGGGCGAAGCGGAGGTCGTCGACGTCCTTCTCCGACAGGGCGGGGACGTTCACGGCGGCACCCGGCAGGTTGATGCCCTTGTGGTCCGAGATGACACCGCCCTCGATGACGATGGTCCTGACCCGCGGGCCCTCGACCTCCGTCACCCGGAGCTCGACGTTGCCGTCGTTGATCAGGATCTGGTCACCCTTGGCGACGTCGCCCGGGAGCCCCTTGTAGGTGGTGCCGCAGATGGACTTGTCGCCGGGGACGTCCTCGGTGGTGATGGTGAACTCGTCACCGCGCACCAGCTCGACGGGACCCTCGGCGAAGGTCTCCAGACGGATCTTCGGGCCCTGGAGGTCGGCCAGGACGCCTACGGCGCGCCCGGTGTCCTCGGAGACCTGCCGGACGCGGTCGTACCGCTCCTGGTGTTCTGCCTGGGATCCGTGGCTGAAGTTGAATCGGGCCACGTTCATACCTGCCTCGATGAGCGCTTTCAGCTGCTCATACGAGTCGACGGCGGGGCCCAGCGTGCAGACGATTTTGGAACGGCGCATGGAGCGGATCCTATCGGTTTGTTTCGTAGCGGAATATTCCGGCTGGTGGAAAGTCCAAGTGACTACCCGGTAACCAGCGCGTACGTCTGGGTGGCGATCTCCAGTTCCTCATCCGTCGGGACCACCGCCACGGCCACGCGGGCATCGTCCGCCGAAATCAGCCGGGGTTCCGGGGAGCGCGCCGCATTGGCTTCGAGATCCAGTACCAGGCCCAGCCCGGCCAGGCCGTCCAGTGCGGCTTCGCGGACCTGGTGGGCGTTCTCGCCGACCCCGGCCGTGAACACCACCGCGTCCACCCGCCCCAGCACCGCCGAGTAGGCCCCGATGTACTTCTTCAGACGGTGGACGTACGCGGCGAAGGCGAGGCTCGCCGCCTCGTCGCCCTCGCCCGCCCGCCGCATCACCTCGCGCATGTCGTTGTCGCCGCACATGCCCAGCAGACCGCTCTTCTTGTTCAGGAGCGAATCGATCTCATCCACCGAGAAGCCGCCCACCCGCGCCAGGTGGAAGACGACCGCCGGGTCGAGGTCGCCCGAACGGGTCCCCATGACCAGCCCCTCCAGCGGCGTCAGCCCCATGGAGGTCTCCACGCACACGCCGCCGCGGACGGCCGACGCGGAGGCGCCGTTGCCCAGGTGCAGGACGATCACGTTCACATCCTCCACCGGCCTGCGCAGGAGCCCGGCCGTCGCCCGGGAGACGTAGGCGTGGGAGGTGCCGTGGAAGCCGTACCGCCGGATGGCGTACGCGTCGGCGGTCGCGGCGTCGATCGCGTACCGCGCCACGTACTCCGGCATCGTCGAGTGGAAGGCGGTGTCGAAGACCGCGACCTGCGGGAGGTCTGCGCGCAGCGAGCGCGCCACCTCGATGCCCGTCACGTTCGCCGGGTTGTGGAGCGGAGCCAGGGGGATCAGATTCCGGATCTCCGCCAGCACCTCGTCGTCGATCACGGTCGGCTGGGTGAACCTCGTCCCCCCGTGCACCACCCGATGCCCCACCGCGGCCAGTTCGGGGGAGTCCAGGCCCATCCCGTCGGCGGCGAGCTCCGCCGCGACGGCCTTCAGCGCGGCCTCGTGGTCCGCGATCGGGCCGAGCTGCTCGCGCTTGCCGCCGGCGGCGTCCGGGGCCGAGCCTCCGGTGATCCGCTCGTGCACCACCCGCGAGTTCTCCTCGCCGATGCGCTCCACCAGGCCGACGGCGAGACGGGACCGGTCCGCCATGTCGAGGAGCTGGTACTTGACCGAGGAGGAGCCGGAGTTGAGGACGAGTACGCGCGATGCGGTCACGATGAGGGTCTTTCCTTTTCGCGGGCGGTGGGTGAGGGGAGGGTGATCAGGCGGTGGCCGTGGGCGCCGGCGCGCGCTGCGCCTGGATCGCGGTGATGGCCACGGTGGTGACGATGTCCTGGACGAGCGCACCGCGCGAGAGGTCGTTGACCGGCTTGCGCAGACCCTGCAGCACCGGGCCGACCGCGACCGCGCCCGCCGAACGCTGCACGGCCTTGTACGTGTTGTTGCCGGTGTTGAGGTCGGGGAAGATCAGCACCGTCGCGCGCCCGGCCACCTCGGAGCCGGGCAGCTTGGTCGCGGCGACCGAAGGCTCCACGGCCGCGTCGTACTGGATCGGACCCTCGACCTGCAGGTCGGGGCGCTGCTCGCGGACGATCTCGGTGGCCTTGCGGACCTTGTCCACGTCGGCGCCCGAACCGGAGGTGCCGGTCGAGTACGAGAGCATCGCGATCCGCGGCTCGACGCCGAAGGCGGCGGCCGTGGCGGCCGACTGCACGGCGATGTCGGCGAGCTGCTCGGCGCCCGGGTCCGGGTTGACGGCGCAGTCGCCGTAGACGAGGACCCGGTCGGCCAGGCACATGAAGAAGACCGAGGAGACGATGGACGCCTCGGGCTTCGTCTTGATGATCTCGAAGGCAGGGCGGATGGTCGCCGCGGTGGAGTGCACCGAGCCGGAGACCATGCCGTCGGCCAAGCCGCGCTGGACCATCAGCGTGCCGAAGTAATTGACGTCGGTGACCACGTCGTTGGCCAGCTCGACGGTCATGCCCTTGTGGGCGCGGACCTGCGCGTAGTACTCGGAGAAGCCCTCCCTCAGGGGGGAGGTCGCCGGGTCGATGAGCTGCGCGCCCGAGATGTCGACGCCGAGGTCGCCGGCCTTCTTCAGGATCGCCTGCTCCTCGCCCAGCAGGGTCAGGTCGCAGACCCCCCGGCGCAGCACCACGTCCGCGGCGCGCAGCACGCGCTCCTCGGTGCCCTCGGGCAGGACGACGCGGCGGCGGTCGGAGCGGGCCCGCTCCAGCAGCTCGTGCTCGAACATCATCGGGGTGACGCGCTCCGAGCGGGCCACCGACAGCAGTCCGCGCAGCTCGGCGGTGTCCACGTGCCGCTCGAACAGGCCGAGCGCGGTCTCCAGCTTGCGCGGGGTCGCGGAGTTCAACCGGCTCTGCAGGGAGAAGAGTTCGGCTGCGGTCGGGAAGCTGTTGCCGGCCACCGACACCACGGGCGTGCCCGGCGCCAGCTTGGAGGCCAGGGTCAGGATGTCCTTGCCCGGGCGCTCGTTCAGGGTGAGGAGCACACCGGCGATCGGCGGGGTGCCCGAGGTGTGTGCGGCCAGTGCGCCGATCACCAGGTCGGAGCGGTCGCCGGGGGTGACGACCAGGCAGCCGGGGGTCAGGGCGTTCAGGAAGTTCGGCAGCATGGCGCCGCCGAAGACGAAGTCCAGTGCGTCGCGGGCCAGCCCGGCCTCGTCGCCGAGGAGCACCTCGCCGCCGAGCGCCCGGGTGATCTGGGCGACGGTCGGAGCGGACAGCGACTTGTCGTCCGGCAGTACGTAACAGGGCACGGGGAGCCGGGCGGCCAGTCGCCCGGCTATCGCGTCGCGGTCCTCCGCCGCCACCCGGTTCACGACCATCGCGACCACGTGGCAGCCCAGGCTCTCGTAGGCGCGGTAGGCGTTGCGGGTCTCGGCGCCCACGGCCTCGGCCGGGTGCTTGGTGCCGCCCACGACGGGGACGACGACGGCGCCCAGCTCGTTGGCGAGGCGCGCGTTGAGCGCCAGCTCGTCGGGGAGGTTGGTGTCCGCGTAGTCGGTGCCGAGGACGAGCATGACCTCGTAGTCGCGGGCCACCTGGTGGTAGCGGTCGACGAGCCGGGAGACCAGCTCGTCGGTGCCCTTCTCGGCGAGGATCGCCGAGGCCTCCTGGTAGTCCATGCCGTAGGCCGTCGCGGCGTCCTGGTCGATCCGGTAGCGGGCCTTGAGGAGGTCGAAGAGGCGGTCGGGTGCGTCGTGGAGCAACGGACGGTAGACGCCGACCCGGGCCGTCTGCCGCGTCAGCAGCTCCATGATCCCCAGCTCGACGACCTGTCGGCCGTCCCCCCGTTCGATACCGGTCACGTACACGCTGCGCGTCACGCCCGCTCTCCGTCCCATGCTCTGGATGTCTGTTTGGTGTGGCTTGACCTCTTGACAATACCTCTGTCAATAGGTAGGGCGCCCGCCGGGAAAAGGCCTGGCCGGGATGGCCGAAAGGCCGGGAGGGCGGAGCGGCAGAAAACGCGCGACACCCCGGGCCCGTGGAACAATCGGACAGGCCTCATCATTACGCCCTTCATATGTATGGCAGGAGACCAGCACGATGCGTATCGGAGTTCTCACCGCAGGCGGCGACTGTCCGGGGCTCAACGCTGTCATCCGGTCGGTCGTACACCGTGCCCTGGTCGGGCACGGCGACGAGGTCATCGGTTTCGAGGACGGTTTCAAGGGCCTCCTCGACGGCAACTTCCGCCCTCTCGACATCAATGCCGTCAGCGGCATCCTCGCCCGAGGCGGCACGATCCTCGGTTCGGCGCGCATGGAGCGCGCCCGTCTCCACGAAGCCGCCGAGAACGCGCAGGAACTGGCGACGCGCTACGGCATCGACGCCCTCATCCCGATCGGCGGCGAGGGCACCCTGACCGCCTCCCGGATGCTCTCGGACGCGGGGATGCCGGTCGTCGGCGTGCCGAAGACCATCGACAACGACATCTCCTCCACCGACCGCACCTTCGGCTTCGACACCGCCGTGATGGTCGCCACCGAGGCCATCGACCGCCTCAAGACCACCGCCGAGTCGCACCAGCGCGTGATGGTCGTCGAGGTCATGGGCCGCCACGCGGGCTGGATCGCCCTGGAGTCGGGCATGGCCGGCGGCGCCCACGGGATCTGCCTGCCGGAGCGCCCCTTCGAGGTGGACGCGCTGGTGAAGATGGTGGAGGAGCGTTTCGCCCGCGGGAAGAAGTTCGCCGTGATCTGCGTCGCCGAGGGCGCGCACCCGGCGGAGGGTTCCATGCCGTACGAGAAGGGCGCGATCGACCAGTACGGTCACGAGCGCTTCGCAGGCATCGGCAACCGCCTCGCGATCGAGCTGGAGCACCGCCTCGGCAAGGAGGCTCGCCCGGTCATCCTCGGCCACGTCCAGCGCGGCGGTGTGCCCACCGCCTACGACCGCGTGCTCGCGACCCGCTTCGGCTGGCACGCCGTCGAGGCCGTCCACCGGGGCGACTTCGGCAACATGACCGCCCTGCGCGGCACCGACGTCGTGATGACCCCGCTCGCCTCCGCGACCACGGCGCTGAAGACCGTTCCCGAGGACCGCATGTACGAGGCCGAATCGGTCTTCTAGGCCGTGTACGGGCGGGACCTCCGTCCCGGCCTCCCCGGCCGAGCGGTGCGGATCCCGTCCCACACGCGGACGGGCCGGGGCCGCTTGCCCCGGCCGGCGGCGGTCCCCCCCGGTGCGCCCTACGGCTACGAAGCACCGCCCGCGAGCTCCCAGAACCGGTCCACGATCTCGACGAGGAACTCCCGGCCCGCGTCCCCGCTGCCCGCCTCGCCCTGGCCGCCGCCCCAGCTGAGCGTCGCCACCATCCGCGACTGGTAGTCCCCGTGCAGCCGCTCCAGCACCGCCTCCAGGTGGTGCTTGGGAATCGGCAGCAGCTTGTTCAACGGTTTCACGTACGCCTGCCAGCGCGTGGTCACCGCACTGCGCAGCAGGTCGGCCAGCTCGTCATGCTTGCCGGTCACCGTCACGAACTGGGCCAGCGTCAGACCCAGCACCGTGGCCAGGGCGGCGGACTGCCGCTCGTTGCCCTTCCAGCGCCCGGTGTCCTCCATCTTCTGGTAGGCGTTCGTGTCGAGGCCGACCCGCCGGGCCAGCTCGTCCGCGACCAGCCCGCGGGCGATGCGGTGCTCCCGCAGGGTGACCGGCTCGGCGAGCAGCTCGCCGGGCGCACACCACAGGACTCCGGCGAGCGCCGTGAGCTCGGCGGAGGAGGGTGATATCTCGCCCCGCTCCCAGGCCATCACGGTCTCGGGGGCGACGACGAGCCCGTACTGGGCGCGCAGGCCGTAGGCGACATGACCGGGAGCCATGCCCAGGGCCGCGCGCAGGCGACGCGCGGCGGGGGCATTGAATGGTGGGCTGGAGTGCACACCGCACACCGTAGAAGTGGCCGGGCTGTGGCGCCTACAGACCAAACAAACAAGCCCATACCCTGGAGGAACGTCCTATGAAGTTAAGGCGTTTCGCCGGTTTTCTCTGCGACTGTCCGGTAACCGGTGAGCTTGAAGATCCTTTGATGCGTACGGTTCCAGCCAAAGCCTGCCGACGCAAGAGCCGTCACACCCTTCACACAACTTGAACCGGACACCTCTCCCGTACGTGGTTCCTTCCGGGGGCC
Source organism: Streptomyces sp. NPDC054849 (assembly GCF_053610945.1). Lineage (NCBI taxonomy): Bacteria > Bacillati > Actinomycetota > Actinomycetes > Kitasatosporales > Streptomycetaceae > Streptomyces > Streptomyces sp. NPDC054849. The sequence continues at coordinate 22,495 of NZ_JBSGZI010000104.1, read as the reverse complement.
CTCGCATACGGGGGTGGCGAGGGCCCCCGCCCGCAAAGCCCGCCCCCCGCAAACCCGCCCCTCAAGCGGCCCGCAAGCCCGTCCCCGTCCCCGTCCCTTGCCTTGACGTCGGCGTCAAGGCTTACGGTCGCAGCATGCGCATCGGCGAACTGGCGGAACGCGCCGGGACCAGCACCCGGACGCTGAGGTACTACGAGTCGCGCGGGCTGCTGCCCGCACGGCGGGCCGGCAACGGCTACCGGACCTACGACGAGGACGACCTGCGGCTGCTGAGTCAGATCCGCACGCTGCAGGACTTCGGCTTCGAGCTGGAGGAGACCCGGCCCTTCGTGGACTGCCTGCGGGCCGGCCACCCGGCCGGGGACTCCTGCCCGGCCTCCCTCGCCGTGTACCGGCGCAAGCTCGCCGAGCTGGACGGCCTGATCGGTCAGCTCGCCGACGTGCGCGAGCAGCTCACGCGACAGCTGGCCGATGCGGAGCGGGCGGCCGGCGAGGCGGCCGTGCCGAAATGTGAGATGACCGGATGAGAGGGATGGGGACAGACATGAAGGCCCACGGTGTGGCGCAGGTGACCGACGCGGATTTCGAGGCCGAGGTGCTCGGGGAGCGGGGGCGGCCCGTCCTCGTGGAGTTCACGGCGGACTGGTGCGGCCCCTGCCGCCAGCTCGCGCCCGTCCTGTCCGCGATCGCCGTCGAGGAGGCCGACCGGCTCAAGGTCGTGCAGATCGACGCGGACAGCAACCCCGGGTCCGTCTCCCGGTACGGGGTGCTGTCCATGCCGACCCTGCTCGTCTTCCGCGACGGCGAGCCCGTGAAGCAGATGATCGGGGCCCGGGCCAAGCGCAAGCTCCTCCAGGAGCTGGAGGAGGAGCTGGCGGCCGCCGCTAAGGCCTGAACCAGACCGTCGTCAGCGGCGGGAGGGTCAGGCGCAGGCTCGCCGGGCGGCCCTGCGCCGCAACCGGCTCCGGCCGCAGCGGCTGCGTGTGGTGGACGCCGCTGCCGCCGTACACCTCCAGGTCGGTGTTGAGCACCTCCCGCCACAGCGGCACCTCCTCCGGCACCCCGATCCGGTAGCCGTGCCGGACCACGGGCGAGAAGTTCGACACGCACAGGAGCGGCGAGCCGTCCTGCGCGTACCGCAGGAAGGCGAAGACGTTGTCCTCCGCGGCGTCGGCCTCCACCCAGGCGAAGCCCTCCGGCACGGTGTCCCGCTCCCACAGGGCGGGCGCCGCCGCGTACGTGCGGTTCAGGTCGCGGACGAGGTTGCGGACGCCCCGGTGGTCGCCGGCCGCCACGTAGGAGTCGTCCAGCAGCCACCAGTCCGGCCCGTGCGCCTCCCGCCACTCGGAGCCCTGGGCGAACTCCTGCCCCATGTAGAGGAGCTGCTTGCCGGGGTGCGCCCACATGAAGCCGAGGTACGCCCGGTGCGACGCCCGCTGCTGCCACCAGTCCCCGGGCATCTTCGACACCAGCGAGCCCTTGCCGTGGACCACCTCGTCGTGCGAGATCGGCAGCACGTAGTTCTCACTGAAGGCGTAGATCATCCCGAAGGTCATGTCGTGGTGGTGGTACTTGCGGTGGACCGGGTCTTTCGACATGTACCGCAACGTGTCGTGCATCCAGCCCATGTTCCACTTCATGCCGAAGCCCAGCCCGCCGCCGTCCGTCGGCCGGGTGACCCCGTTCCACGCCGTGGACTCCTCGGCGATGGTCACCACACCAGGGCAGCGCCGGTACACGGTGGCGTTCATCTCCTGGAGCATGGCCACCGCGTCCCAGTTCTCGCGCCCCCCGTGCTCGTTGGGCGACCACTCGCCCTCGCCGCGCGAGTAGTCGAGGTAGAGCATCGAGGCCACCGCGTCCACGCGCAGCCCGTCCACGTGGAACTCCTCGCACCAGTACACGGCGTTGGCGACGAGGAAGTTGCGGACCTCCTTGCGGCCGTAGTCGAACTCCAGCGTTCCCCAGTCCGGGTGCGCGGCCCGTCGCGGGTCCTGGTGCTCGTACAGAGGCCGCCCGTCGAATTCCGCGAGCGCCCAGTCGTCGCGCGGGAAGTGCGCGGGCACCCAGTCGACGATCACCCCGATCCCGGCCCGGTGCAGCGCGTCCACCAGGAACCGGAAGTCGTCCGGGGTGCCCATCCGCGAGGTCGGCGCGTAGAAGCCGGTGACCTGGTAACCCCACGAGCCGCCGAAGGGGTGCTCGGCGACCGGCATCATCTCCACGTGCGTGAAGCCCAGCTCCTTGACGTACGCCGGGAGCTGTTCCGCGAGCTGCCGGTAGGACAGCCCGGGCCGCCACGACGCCAGGTGCACTTCGTACACCGAGAAGGGGGCCTGGTGCGGGGCCGGGGTGCCGCGCTCCGCCATCCACCGGGCGTCCTGCCACTCGTACCGTGAGGCGGTGACCACCGACGCGTTCGCCGGGGGGACCTCCGCGGACCGGGCCATCGGGTCGGCGCGCAGGGTGTGACTGCCGTCCGGGCGCGTGATGTCGTACTTGTACAGCGTGCCCTCGCCCACGCCGGGCAGGAACAGCTCCCAGACGCCCGTCGCACCGAGCGAGCGCATGGGATAGGCGACGGAGTCCCAGTACGAGAAGTCCCCGGCGACCCGGACCCCCTGGGCGTTCGGCGCCCACACCGTGAACCGGGTTCCGGCCACGCCCTGGTGCTCCATCGGCTGGGCGCCGAGCGCCGTCCACAGCTGTTCGTGGCGGCCCTCGCCGATCAGGTGCAGGTCCAGCTCCCCGAGCGCCGGCAGGAACCGGTAGGGGTCGTGGATCTCCACCTCGCCGCCGTCGTACGTCACCAGCAGCCGGTACTCCGGCACCCCGGCCAGCGGCAGCAGCCCGGAGAACAGCCCGTCTCCGTCGTCGAAGAGCTCGGCCCTAAGCCCCTTGGCCACGACCGTGACCGCCTTGGCGTAGGGGCGCAGTACCCGGAAGGCCACCCCGCCCCGCTGGGTACGGGCGCCCAGCACGGCATGTGGATCGTGGTGGCGGCCCTCCAGCAGCCGCGCCCGTTCGTCACCGCCGAGCGCGGGGGCCGGGCGGACACCATGCGGAGGATCGGCCCGGCGGGCCCGGGGCGCGCGGGCCTTCTTCGCCGCCGCCGGGGCGGGTGCGGCTTCGTCGCGGACGGTCGGTGACGGCTGTCGTGCGGCGCTCACGCGAGCGGCCTCCTCGGGGGCTTCGGATGGGGGTGGGGGAGCGGATGCGGGCCGATGGGGCCGGGGGCGGGCGGGGTCGGCGGCACGCGGTGGGCGGGTCGCGAGGGCTCCGAGAGCCGCCGGATCGCGGCCATCGGGACGTGCAGCCAGTCGGGGCGGTGCCGCGACTCGTAACGGGCCTCGTACACCGCCTTGTCGGTCTCGTACGCGCGCAGCAGCACGGGGTCCTCGCGCGGGTCGCGGCCCGTGGTGCGGGCGTAGCCCTCGCAGAAGGCGGCCCGGCAGTCGTCCGCCCACGCGGGGGCGAACGGCCGGTGCGAGCGGGCGGCGTAGTCGAAGGAACGCAGTATCCCGGCGATGTCGCGCACCGCCGGTTCGGGACGGCGCCGGTCGGCCAGCGGCCGGGCGGGCTCGCCCTCGAAGTCGATCAACGACCAGCTGCCGTCGAGGGTGCGCAGGGTCTGACCCAGATGGAGGTCCCCGTGGATCCGCTGGGCGGGCACCCCCGCCCCGCGGGATGCGGCCAGGGCGTCGAAGGCGCCCCGCAGTCCCGCCTCGTAGGGCCGCAGCGCCGCCACCTCCCGGGCGGTGGCGGCCAGCCGCGCGGTCATCCCGGCGGCCAGCCGGGCGGTCTGCTCCGGGCCCAGCGCCACGGTGGGCAGGGCCGCGGCGAGCGCGCTGTGCACCTCGGCGGTGGCCCGGCCGAGCGCGTGCGCCTCGGCGGTGAAGTCGCCCCCGGCGCCGAGCCGGCGCAGCGCGAGCTGCCAGCCGTCGTCGGAGCCGCGCAGATACGGCTGGAGCACGCCCAGGGTCAGCGATTCGCTCCCGGGCGGCTCCGCCTCGTACCAGGCGACCGGCGCCGGGACCCGGGTGCAGCCGGCGGCGGCCAGGGCCCGGGGCAGCTCCAGGTCCGGGTTGATCCCGGGGCCGACCCGGCGGAACACCTTCAGGATGAACGAATCTCCGTAGATCAGTGAGGAGTTCGTCTGCTCCCCGGCCAGCTGCCGCGGCGCGAGTCCCGCCGGGATCGGCGTGGCCGGATCCCGGTCGAAGCGCAGCGGGCCGAGCACGCCGGGAGAGCGCAGCCGCTCCAGCAGCATGGCCGCGAGCCGGGGATCGCCCAGCGCTTCGTAGACCGCACGGCCGGCGTACGGTCCGTCCTCGGCGTGCCCGATCAGGGTCGGCGCGAGTGCGGGCGGCAGGGACGGGCGGATGCCCAGCAGCAGTTGGTAGCAGTCCCCGTCGACGTCGAGGAGCAGGTGCAGCAGTCCCGGGGTGGAGCCGGGCGGCAGCAGCTCGGCCGCCGAGACGGTCCTGAGCCTGCTGATGGTGCGGCCCTTGCCCGCGAACCAGCGCTGCGTGGGCAGCCAGGCCCTCAGCATCGGTTCCAGCGGGGCGATCCCGGCGGCCCGGTCGGCCGTCAGCCGGCTCCGGGCGGATGCAGCCTCCGACATGGCGTCGCGTCCTTTCCCCGGGCCGTCACAGAATGCGCAGAGTGTCCCGGATGCGCGGCAGTTGCTTCTCCGGCATGTGCGAGTGTCGGGTCAGATGATCCGTACAGGGGCGGGCGATTGACCCATTCGAGCGGCCCGCCCCGTACTGGGCCCGCTACTCGGCGCGTGGTTCGCCGCGCGGTTCGGGCCGCAGCCGGAACCAGTAGAAGCCGTGTCCCGCCAGGGTCAGCAGGTACGGCCACTCGCCGATCGGCGGGAAGCGCACGTCACCCGTGAGCTCCACCGGGACCCGCCCGTTGAACGACTGCAGATCCAGCTCCGTGGGCTGCGCGAAGCGCGAGAAGTTGTGCACGCACAGCACCAGGTCGTCTCCGTACTCGCGGAGGAACGCGAGCACCGCCGGGTTCGACGACGGCAGTTCGGTGTACGAGCCGAGACCGAAGGCGGGGTTCACCTTGCGGATCTCGATCAGCCGGCGGGTCCAGTGCAGCAGTGAGGAGGGCGACGCCATGGCCGCCTCGACACTGGTGACCTGGTACCCGTAGACCGGGTCCATGATGACCGGCAGGTTCAGCCTGCCCGGATCGCAGGAGGAGAAACCGGCGTTGCGGTCCGGGGTCCACTGCATGGGCGTGCGGACGCCGTCACGGTCGCCCAGCCAGATGTTGTCGCCCATGCCGATCTCGTCGCCGTAGTAGAGGATCGGCGAGCCGGGCAGGGACAGCAGCAGGGCGGTGAAGAGCTCGATCTGGTTGCGGTCGTTGTCCAGGAGCGGGGCGAGCCGGCGCCGGATGCCGATGTTGGCCCGCATCCGCGGGTCCTTGGCGTACTCGGCGTACATGTAGTCGCGCTCTTCGTCCGTGACCATTTCGAGGGTGAGCTCGTCGTGGTTGCGCAGGAAGATGCCCCACTGGCAGCGGTCCGGGATCGCCGGGGTCTTGGCCAGGATTTCGGAGACGGGGTAGCGGGACTCTCTTCGGACGGCCATGAAGATGCGCGGCATGACGGGGAAGTGGAACGCCATGTGGCATTCGTCCCCGCCCTTCGCGTAGTCCCCGAAGTAGTCGACGACGTCCTCGGGCCACTGGTTGGCCTCGGCGAGCAGCACGGTGTCCGGGTAGTGCGCGTCGATCTCGGCCCGCACCCGCTTCAGCAGTTCGTGCGTGCGGGGCAGGTTCTCGCAGTTCGTCCCCTCCTCGGCGTACAGGTACGGGACGGCGTCGAGCCGGAACCCGTCGATGCCGAGGTCCAGCCAGAACCTGAGGGCGGAGACGATCTCCTCCTGCACGGCCGGGTTCTCGAAGTTCAGGTCCGGCTGGTGAGAGAAGAAGCGGTGCCAGTAGTACTGCTTGCGGACCGGGTCGTACGTCCAGTTCGATGTCTCGGTGTCGACGAAGATGATGCGGGCGTCCTGGTATTGCTTGTCGTTGTCGGCCCACATGTAGTAGTCGCCGTACGGACCCTCCGGGTCTTTGCGTGACTGCTGGAACCACTCGTGCTGGTCGCTGGTGTGGTTCATGACGAAGTCGATGATCACCCGCATGCCGCGGGTGTGCGCGGCGTCCACGAACTCCACGAAGTCGGCGAGATCGCCGAACTCGGGCAGCACGGAGGTGTAGTCGGAGACGTCGTAGCCCCCGTCGCGCAGGGGTGAGGCGAAGAACGGCGGCAGCCAGAGGCAGTCGACACCGAGCCACTGGAGGTAGTCCAGTTTGGCCGTGAGCCCCTTCAGGTCCCCGACACCGTCGCCGTTGCTGTCGTGGAAGGAGCGGACGAGGACCTCATAGAAGACGGCCCGCTTGAACCAGTCGGGATCGCGGTCCTTGGCGGGGGTGTCCTCGAACGTGTCGTGGACGGGGTCGTTGATCATCATGTGGTGGGTGACCCTCCGGTGGGCGGGGACGGTCGCAGAGCGGCCAGTACGTGCGCGGGCGTTCGGCCCGGCTCTAGGCGCACGTAGTTCGCCCTGCCCCAGTGATAGGTCTCGCCGGTGAGCTCGTCGCGCACCGCGAGGGACCCGTGCCAGTCGAGGCCGAGTACCGGCATGTCCAACGAGACCGTCGCCTCCTGGGTGTGGTGCGGATCGAGGTTGACGACCACCAGTACGGAGTTGGCTCCGGCGTGCTTCGAATAGGCGATCACCTGTTCGTTGTCGGTCGAGTGGAAGTGGATGTCGCGCAGCTGCTGGAGCGCGGGGTTGCGCCGGCGCATCCGGTTCAGGGCGGTGATCAGCGGGGCGATGGTGGTGCCGTCGCGGTCGGCGGCGGCCCAGTCGCGGGGCCGGAACTCGTACTTCTCGGAGTTCAGGTACTCCTCGCTGCCCTCCCGCACCGGGGTGTTCTCGCAGAGCTCGTAACCGGCGTAGACCCCCCAGGCGGGCGAGAGGGTGGCGGCGAGGACCGCCCGTACCTCGAAGGCGGGACGGCCGCCGTGCTGCAGGTACGCGTGCAGGATGTCCGGGGTGTTCACGAAGAAGTTCGGCCGCATCACGGAGGCGGAGGGGGTGGCCGAGAGCTCGGTCACGTATTCGGTCAGCTCGGCCTTGGTGTTGCGCCAGGTGAAGTACGTGTACGACTGCTGGAAGCCGACGGCGGCGAGCGCGCGCATCATCGCGGGGCGGGTGAAGGCCTCCGCAAGGAAGATCACGTCGGGGTCCGACTTGTTGATGTCCGCGATCACCTTCTGCCAGAAGACGACCGGCTTGGTGTGCGGATTGTCGACCCGGAAGATGCGGACGCCGTGGTCCATCCAGTACCGCAGGATCCGGCACGTCTCCTCGACGATGCCGGCCATGTCGGTGTCGAAGTGGATCGGATAGATGTCCTGGTACTTCTTCGGCGGGTTCTCGGCGTACGCGATCGTCCCGTCGGCCCGGTGGCGGAACCACTCCGGGTGCTTCTCCACCCAGGGGTGGTCGGGGGAGCACTGGAGGGCGAAGTCCAGCGCGATCTCCATCTGCAGCTCGCGGGCGCGCGCGACGAAGGCGTCGAAGTCCTCGATGGTGCCCAGTTCGGGGTGGACGGCGTCGTGCCCGCCCTCGGTGGAGCCGATGGCCCACGGCACCCCGGGATCCCAACTTCCCGCGGAGAGGGTGTTGTTCGGACCCTTGCGGTACGTGCTCCCGATCGGGTGGATCGGCGGCAGGTAGACCACGTCGAATCCCATCCCGGCGATCGCCGGCAGCCGCTCCGCGGCGGTCCGGAAGGTCCCGCTGACGGGAGCCTCGCCCGGCTCCAGCACCGCTCCCTCGGAGCGCGGGAACATCTCGTACCAGGAGCCGAAGAGCGCCCGCTTGCGCTCGACGAGCAGGGGCAGCGGCTTGGAGGCGGTCACCAGCTCCCGGTACGGGCGCCGGGCGAGCGCGGCGTCCACGGCGGGGGCGAGGGCGGCCGTGTACCGTTCGGCGGCCGGCCGGTCCTCGTCCCGCATCACGTCGGCGGCGGCCAGCACGGCCTCCCGGCCGTCGCGCTTGGGAATCCGGGCCCCGGCACGCTCGTAGAGCTCGGCGCCCTCCAGCAGCATGAGGCCGGTGTCGATCCCGGCGGGGATCTTGATCGCGGCATGGGCCCGCCAGGTGGCCACCGGGTCGCTCCACGCCTCGACCGTGTACGTCCACCTCCCCTCGACCTCGGCGGAGACCCGGGCCCCCCACCGGTCGGTGCCGGGGGCGAGTTCGCGCAGCGGTACGGGTGGCCGCAGCCGCCCGCTCGGATCGCGCAGGACGATGTGCGCGGCGACGGCGTCGTGTCCCTCGCGGAACACGGTGGCGGAGATCTCGAAGACCTCGTCGACGACCGCCTTTGCGGGTCTGGCGCCGCAGTCGACGGCGGGGCGGACGTCCAGCACGGGAATGCGACCGATCATGATGGGATCACCTGGGGGCAGTTCGCAGGGCTCGGTGACAACAGGCCGGTCGGAGTCCCGACCGGTAGTGCACGCTCTGTTCGCTCTGTTTCTAGCCGCTCACGGGACGGCTGGGCTGCGGGCATGGCCGCTCCTGTCCGCGTTCACTCGGGTGGCGGGGAGTGGGTTTGTGGGCGGGTGCCTCGTGCGTGTACGACGTGTACCCGGGGAGCCCTTCCCACTCTCGCCCCGCCCAATCCGCGCACTCGGTCAACTACTCGTACGTAGTGGCACGGGCAATACCAAGCCCCGGGTCGACATCCGGCGGGGCTCCGTCAAGTCGGCTGGAACTAAGTGACGTAGGGGAGACACCACCTGTCCCACCAGCCCCGCAAGGCCCTCCCGGACCGTCAGGGCGGCCTGTCGGGAGCCAGGGGCCGGTCCCGGACAGGTGGCGCGTTCGTCTCTGCCCGCGTGCAGTCGCGCCGGACGTCGGCGCCATCCGAAGCGGCCTCGGCAGCGCCGCGTTTCAGCCGCGCGTTCCGCGAGACGTACGGTCTCGGCTCCGAACCCGGCGAACGGCGCGCGCACGCCGGGGCGGTGATCCGGCCGGTCCCGGGGGCGCCTCCCGCCCGGCCGGCCACCGCCGGCCGGCCCCGGTGTCCCGCACGCACCAGCTCTGCCCGAACGGATCCCCGAGTACGAGCCCCTTCGAGCCGGTCCGTGTGAGGTCCGCAATGTCACCCATACGAGGGACAATGCCGCATGGACTCGGAGGCACTGCACGAATTGACGGGCGCACAGCTGCGCACGGCCGACCCCCGGCTGCGGGAGGCCGCCGCCCGGCGGGTGGCCGCCGTGGTGTGGGAGCCGGACCAGGAGCGGTACCTGGCCTCCGCGCTGGCCCACGCCGCCGTCCGGGAGGACGACCCGGCCGCCCTGGAAGCGGAGCTCGACGCGCTGCCGGCCGTCGAACCGGCTCTGGACGACACCGCGCTGAACAGCCTCGCCATCCTGCGCACCGACTCCCCGGTGGCGGCCGCGCTGCTCGCGCGGGCGGCGCGGCTGCAGATCGCCGGACCGGCGGAGCCGGTCGGCGACGCGACCCGGGTGGTCGTGCGCTGCACGCGCGGCATCCCCCACACCGGGCTCCCCCTGCGCACCCGGGGCGGCGCGTGGGTGGTGCTGCAGCGGATCGAGTTCTACGGCAAGGCGGTGGACCGGCTGGATCCCGGCTGCTCGGGAAGGGTGCTGCTGTCCGGACCCGGCGCGCGGGAGCTGGCCGAATGGGACTGCATGGACGCCGAACCCCGGGCCCGGGAGTCCGTACCGCGGCTGCGCGCGGGCGACCCCCGGCTGAGGGAGCGGGCGGCCGACGAGATCGCCGACCAGCCGGACTCCTGGGCGCCCGAGGTGGGCCGCTACCTGTGCGGCGCGCTGGCCCGGGCCGCCGTACGGGAGACGGACCACCACGCACTGGAGTCCCAGCTGAACGCGCTGCTCCGGCTGGGCCGCTTCCTGGCGCAGCCCGCGTACGCGCTGCTGCGCACGGTGGACCGCGCCGTACTGCCCGAGGTGCTGCGTCCCTACCTGGACGACCTGTTGGAGGGGCAGCGGCCCGACGCCGTTCGATGAGGCGGTCCTCGCCGCGGCGGTCCCGGAACGCCGCCCGCCGAAGGCGCCATGGCCGGAACCCACGGGCCTCGCTAGCCTTCCCGGGGTGATGCGCGGGTGCACAGCGTGGTGCGGCCGCTCCGATCCGTAATCCCCTGCGAAGGTGGAACACGTGAAGGCTATCCGTCGATTCACCGTGCGCCCCGTCCTCCCGGAGCCCCTGCTGCCGCTCACCGGCCTCGCGCGCAATCTGCGCTGGTCCTGGCATGCCGAGACCCGTGAACTCTTCCAATCCGTCGACCCCGAGGTCTGGCAGGCCGCCGGGGGCGATCCCGTCCGCCTGCTCGGCGCCGTCTCCGCCGCCCGGCTCGCCGAACTGGCCGAAGACCGCCGGTTCCTGCGGCGGCTCGCCGTCGTCGCCGCCGACCTCGATGACTATGTGAACGGCGGGAGGTGGTACCAGAGCCAGGAGAACGGCGCGGAACTGCCTGCCGCCATCGCCTATTTCTCCCCCGAATTCGGTATCACCGCCGCCCTGCCGCAGTACTCCGGCGGCCTCGGCATCCTCGCCGGGGACCACCTGAAGTCCGCCAGTGACCTCGGCGTCCCGCTCATCGGCGTGGGGCTGCTCTACCGGCACGGCTACTTCCGGCAGTCGCTGTCCCGCGACGGCTGGCAGCAGGAGCACTACCCCGTACTCGACCCCAACGAACTCCCGCTCTCCCTGCTCCGCGAGGAGGACGGGTCCCCCGCCCGCGTCTGTCTGACCCTGCCCGGCGGCCGCGCCCTGCACGCGCACATCTGGCAGGCCCGCGTCGGGCGGGTGCCGCTGCTGCTCCTCGACTCGGACGTCGAGGACAACGACGCCGCGGCCCGCGAGGTGACCGACCGCCTCTACGGCGGTGGCAGCGACCACCGGCTGCTCCAGGAGATGCTCCTCGGCATCGGCGGCGTCCGCGCCGTCCGGCTGTACTGCGGGCTCACCGGGCACCCCGCCCCCGAGGTCTTCCACACGAACGAGGGCCACGCCGGTTTCCTCGGGCTGGAGCGCATAAGGGAACTGGAGAGGGAGCAGGGGCTGGGCTTCGACGCCGCCGTCGAGGCGGTGCGCGCCGGAACCGTGTTCACCACGCACACTCCCGTCCCGGCCGGGATCGACCGCTTCGAGCGGGCCCTGGTCGCCCGGCACTTCGGAGAGGGCGGGGAGCTCGCCGGCGTGCCGGTCGAGCGGATCCTGGAGCTGGGCGCCGAGACGTTTCCCGGGGGCGACCCCGGGGTGTTCAACATGGCGGTGATGGGACTGCGTCTGGCCCAGCGGGCCAACGGGGTGTCGACCTTGCACGGGGAGGTCAGCCGGGGGATGTTCGCCGGGCTGTGGCCCGGCTTCGACCCGGCCGACGTGCCCATCGTCTCCGTGACCAACGGCGTGCACGCCCCGACCTGGGTGGCCCCCGAAGTGGTCCGGCTCGGCGCCCGGCAGATCGGCGCCGGCCGCACGGAGGACGCCTTGTCGGTCGGCGGTTCCCAGCGCTGGGACGCGGTCGCCGAGATCCCGGACCAGGACGTGTGGGATTTGCGGCGGGTGCTCCGGGAGCAGCTCGTGCAGGAGGTACGGGACCGTCTGCGGGCCTCGTGGCGCCAGCGCGGGGCCGCCGCCGCCGAACTGGGCTGGGTGGACTCCGTACTCGATCCCGACGTCCTGACCATCGGCTTCGCCCGGCGCGTGCCCTCGTACAAGAGGCTGACGCTGATGCTGCGCGACCCGGACCGGCTGCGCAGGCTGCTGCTGGACCCGGACCGGCCGGTGCAGATCGTCGTGGCGGGCAAGGCGCATCCGGCCGACGACGGCGGGAAGCGGCTCGTGCAGGAGCTGGTGCGGTTCGCGGACGACCCGCGGGTGCGGCACCGGATCGTCTTCCTGCCCGACTACGGCATGGCCATGGCGCAGAAGCTCTACCCGGGATGTGACGTCTGGCTGAACAACCCGCTGCGGCCGCTGGAGGCGTGCGGGACGAGCGGGATGAAGGCCGCGCTGAACGGCTGCCTCAACCTGTCCGTGCTGGACGGGTGGTGGGACGAGTGGTTCGAGCCGGACTTCGGCTGGGCCATTCCGACCGCCGACGGGCTCGGCGCGGACGAGGACCGGCGGGACGACCTGGAGGCCAATGCCCTCTACGAGCTGATCGAGGGCCGGGTCGCGCCCCGGTTCTACGACCGGGCCGGGCGCACCGGGCTTCCGGTGCGGTGGATCGAGATGGTCCGGCGCACGCTCGTCTCACTGGGGCCGAAGGTCCTCGCGGGACGGATGGTGCGGGAGTACGTGGAGCGGCTCTACACGCCGGCCGCGCTCGCCCACCGGGCCCTGGACGCCGGGGCGGCGCGTGACCTCGCCTGGTGGAAGGGGCGGGTCCGTGCGGCCTGGCCGCGGGTCTCCGTCGAGCACGTGGAGACGCTGGCCGAGGCTCCCGTCAACGGCACCGCGGAGCTGGGGGCCACCCTCACCCTGCGGGTGCAGGTGGCACTGGACGCGCTCGGACCCGAGGACGTCGAGGTGCAGGCCTTCGCCGGCCGGGTGGACGCGCAGGACGTGATCCGGGACGGGCGGACCTTCCCGCTCAAGGCGGCCGCGGGTCCCGACCTCGAGGGCCGCTGGGTGTACGAGGGGCCGCTCGCCCTCGACCGCACCGGGCCGTTCGGCTACACGGTACGCATCCTGCCGGCGCATCCGCTGCTGGCGACCCCGGCCGAACTGGGGCTGGTCGCGGCCCCGGTGGCCACGGACGCCGGGGGCGGCATACTGCTCCGGTAGGAGCGCGGCGCCACCGGCCCGGGGGACGGGCGGCCGGTCCACCGGCCGCCCGTCAGGGTCCATGGAACAGGGCCGCCCGGGGAGGTTTCCTCCCGGGCGGCCCCGTGATCTATCTGTTCAGCTGTCGCTCAGGCGACCCCGGTGGGGTCAGAAGGTGAGCTTCCAGCTGTCGATCTTGCCGGTGTCGAGGCTCGCGAGGTCCGCGACACGCAGCTTCCAGACACCGGCCGCGACCTCGGAGGAGGCGTTCACGGTGAAGGACTGGACGATGTTGTCCGCGCTGCCGCCGCTGCGGTTGCGCAGGTTGTAGACGGTGCCGTCGGGGGCGACCAGGTCGACCCTCAGGTCACCGACGTAGGTGTGCTGGATGTTCACGTCCACCTTGAGGGCGCTCGATGCGTTGCCCGTGCGGTTGACGGTGACCGGGGACTCGACGGTCGAGTTGTCCGCGATCGCGTAGTCGGTGGTGTTCTCGAAGACCGTCTGCTGGGTGGTGCCGACCGTCCAGGTGAACGCCGCGGTGCCGGTCTGGTTCTGTGCGTCCCTCACCGTGACGGTCACGTTGGACGTGCCCGCGGTGGAGGCCGTACCGGAGATCAGGCCGGTCGAGGAGTTGATCGACAGCCCGGCCGGGAGGCCGGTCGCCGAGTAGGTCAGCGCACCGGGGTTGGTGCTGCTGGCCTGGATCTGGAGGCTGACGGCGCTGCCGGTGACGGTGTTCTGGTTGCCCGGGCTGGTGACCGAGACACCGTTCACGATGCGCGGGCCGACGTTGACGGCCGCCCAGGCGTTGGCCGTGTTGTTGTACGTCGCCGAGCCGGCACCGTACAGGTCGGCGGCGGCCTGCAGGGTGGCCGTACGCGCAGCCGCGTAGTTGGTGTTCGACTTGAACAGACCGGTGGTCAGCGCGCGGAACCAGATCTTCGAGGCGGCGTCGCGGCCGATCGGGGTGACCGGGAGGCCGTCGGAGGTCGGCGAGTCGTAGCTCACGCCGTTGACCACCTTGGCGCCCGAGCCCTCGGAGGCCAGGTAGTACCAGTGGTTGGCCGGGCCCGAGGAGTAGTGGACGTCGATGGAGCCGATGCCCGAGTACCAGGCGTCCTTGGACGAGCCGTCCTTGCTGGGCTTGTCCATGTAGCGCAGCGGGGTGCCGTTGCCGCGGATGTCGATCTTCTCGCCGACCAGGTAGTCGCCGACGTCCTGCGCGTTGTTGGCGTGGAACTCCACGGCCGCGGCGAAGATGTCGGAGGTCGCCTCGTTCAGGCCGCCGGGCTCACCGCTGTAGGTCATGTTGCCGGTGACCGAGGTCAGGCCGTGCGTCATCTCGTGCGCGGCCACGTCGATGGAGGTGAGCGGCTTGGCGTTGCCGTCACCGTCGCCGTACGTCATGCAGAAGCAGGAGTCCTGCCAGAAGGCGTTCACGTAGTTGTTGCCGTAGTGGACCCGGCTGTACGGGGCCACGCCGTCGTTGCGCAGGCCGTTGCGGCCGTGCACGTTCTTGTAGTAGTCCCAGGTGAGGGCCGCGCCGTAGTGCGCGTCGGCGCCGGCCGTCTCCAGGTTGGCGGGCAGGCCGTTGCCCCAGATGTCGTCCGAGCCGGAGAACAGCGTGCCGGTGCCGGAGGTGCCCCGGTTGAGGTTGTAGGTCTTGTGGCTGCCCCGGGCGGCGTCGGTCAGGTTCCAGGTGCTGCCCGACTGCGTGGTGCCGAGCGTCACCTGCCCGCTGTACTGCGTGTTGCCGGTGCCGGTCTCGACGGCCTGCCACTCGGTGATCTTGGCGCCCGTCTTGGCGTTGGTCACCACGTGCAGCTCGTTCGGCGTGCCGTCGTGCTGGAGTCCGCCGACGACGGTCTCGAACGCGAGGACCGGAGTCCCTTCGGCCGCCCAGATCACCTTGCGGGCGCCCTTGGTGGCCTTGGCCTCCTTGGAGCCCTCGGCGCCGGCGGCCGCGACGGCCTGGCTCTCGGCGGCGGCCGGGGTGACGGTGGCGTTGGTGTCGGCGACCTTGATCTCGTGATGGGTCGCCTTGGTGACGCTCTTGGTGACACCGTCCTTGGCGTGGACGGTCAGGTCACCGCCGAGCACCGGGAGTCCGTCGTAGGTGCGCTCGTAGGTGGTGTGCGTGGTGCCGTCCGCGTCCTTGACGACGTCGCGGACGACGAGCTTCTCGCCACTGCCGAGGCCGAGCGCCTTGGCGGCCTGCGCGGTGGTCGAGTTGGCCTCGGCGAGGAGCGTCGCACGCTCCGAAGCGCTGAGTACGCGATTGGCCGCGCCCGGGTTGGACTGGACGGCCTTGGGTGCCTGTGACGCGGTGGCGTCGGCGGTGGCGGTGCCGGTCTGTATGCCTACGGCGAGCATGGCTGCCGCCGCAACGAGCGCGCCGGCCGCGGTGGCACGCCTCTGGGGGGTGGACCTCAACGCAGACTCCTTCTGCAAGGGGGGTTCCGGATGGCTGGGTGGGCCTCCGGGCAGAACAGGGCTGGTGCGATGAACGGTCGAAGAGTGCCACTTGCAGGGGGAGATGTCAGGGTCGCGTCAAAAGGTTGGCCGGAAACGGTCCGTTGTCCGAAGATACGTATCCGGTATCCGAACCATTCACCTTCGTGTGCCTGAGAAGACGTCCAGCATTCGGAACGGTTGATACCGGTTGCTAACACTTGCGCAACAAGAGGCTACGTTGACCCAAACGGCGTTTACCGTACGGGTGTTTGTCGTACTGTTTGCCGGTGCGGCAGATGTTCGTTGCCTGGGGAAGCCATGGACACCCGCACTGTCATAGACCACGTGCCAGGGGGGCCCATGAGGCATGTCCATTTTCCTGCGCAAAGAGTGGCCCGAACGGCCCAGGAGTCCGTTGTGCCCGCGCGACGCCTCGGGGACAAGGCCCGCTGGTACCGCCCGGCCGCAGTCGCCGCGGACTTCTTCGGCGCAGCCCTCCCGGTAGGGCTCGTCTTCGACGCCGCGCAGCAGGTCCGGCCCCTCTACTGCGCCCTGGCCGCCGCCGTGGCCTGGACCGGGGTCCAGGCGCTGCGCCGGCGGTACGCGACCCGGGTGCTCGGCGAGTCCCGCGGTGTGCTGCCGGTCGTCCACGACTGGCTGATTCTCATCGGCGTGCTCGCCGTGGCCCGCGTGGTCACCGAGGAGGCCACCCCGCGGCTGTCGGCTCTCGGGGCGCTCCTTCCCGCTCTGCTCATCACCGTCGCCTGCCACAAACTGACCTACCGCCACCTTTCGGCGGCCCGCCGCGAGGCCCAGGCCGTCAGCCGGGTGCTCGTCATCGGTGAACCCGACGCGGCCGAGGACGTCATCGCGCACCTCGCCGCCCGTACCGACCACCCGTACGTGGTCGTCGGCGTGGTTCCGGTCGGCGGCGGGTCGGTCGTCAGCGGGGTGCCCGTGGCGGCCCGGCTCGACGCGACGGCGCCCGAAACCGCCAACGGCGACTCCGCGGCGGTGCTCGGCGCCGTCCGGAGCCACAACGCCGATCTGGTGCTCGTCGCCCCCGGCGTGCGGATCACCGGAGAGCGGCTGCGCCGGGTCGCCTGGGCGCTGCACGACGCAGGGCTCGAACTCGCCGTCTTCCCCGGACTGGTGGAGGTCTCCGTCAAGCGGCTGGAGACCCTGTCCGCGGGCGGACTCGCCGTGCTGCGGGTCGCGCCGCCGGTCAGCCGCGGTGTGCAGACCCTGCTCAAGTCGGCCCTGGACCGGGCCGGAGCCGCGGCCGGACTGCTGCTGCTCTCCCCGCTCTTCCTCGGGATCGTCCTGGCCATCCGCTTCGGCTCGCGCGGCCCGGCCTTCTACCGCCAGCAGCGCATCGGCCGCGACGGGGTCCCCTTCGTCATGTGGAAGTTCCGCACCATGGTCGTGGACGCCGACGCCCTCAAGGCCGAGCTGTCCGGGGCCAACGAGAACGACGGCCTGATGTTCAAGATGCGCCGCGACCCCCGGGTGACCCGGGTGGGCCGGCTCCTGCGCCGGACCTCGCTGGATGAACTGCCGCAGCTGGTCAACGTACTGACCGGCGACATGTCGCTCGTCGGCCCGCGTCCGCCGCTGCCGGAGGAGGTGGCGCAGTACGACGAGGTCGAGCTGCGCCGGCTCACCGTGCGGCCCGGGATGACGGGGTTGTGGCAGATCAGCGGGCGGTCCGATCTGTCGTGGGACGAAACGATTCAGCTTGACCTGCAGTACGTCGACAACTGGTCCTTCACCAGTGACGTCGACGTCATGGGTCGCACGCTCCGCGCCGTCGTCGACGGTCGCGGAGCGTACTGAGGCCGAGGCCGCCTGTGCGATCAGCCCTGCTCGCGCCACCACTTGTACGTGGCGGCGATGCCGTCCCGCAGCGGGATGCCGGGCTTCCAGCCGAGCGAGGTCAGGCGGCCGACGTCCAGGAGCTTGCGCGGGGTCCCGTCCGGCTTGGAGGTGTCCCAGGCCAGCCGGCCCCGGAAGCCGGTCACGTCGGCGACCGTCTCCGCCAGCTCCCTGATCGTCAGGTCCTCGCCGCAGCCGATGTTGACGGGCTCGTCGCCGTCGTAGTCGGAGAGCAGCACGGCGCAGGCGGCCGCCAGGTCGTCCACGTGCAGGAACTCCCGGCGCGGAGTGCCCGAGCCCCACAGGGTGACCTCGTCGCGGCCCTCGGCGGCGGCCTCGTGGAAGCGCCGGATGAGCGCGGGCAGTACGTGCGAGGACTCCAGGTCGAAGTTGTCGCCCGGGCCGTAGAGGTTCGTCGGCATGGCCGAGATGTACGAGGCCCCGTACTGCTTGCGGTACGACTGGACCTGGACGATGCCGGCGATCTTCGCGAGGGCGTAGGCCTCGTTGGTCGGCTCCAGCGGACCGGTCAGCAGCGCGTCCTCGCGGATGGGCTGCGGAGCCAGCTTCGGGTAGATGCAGGACGACCCGAGGAACAGCAGCCGGCCCACGCCGGCGGCGTGCGCGCCGCCGATCACGCTGAGCTGGATCTGCAGGTTCTCCTCGAGGAACTGCACCGGGTAGGTGCTGTTGGCCATGATCCCGCCGACCTTGGCGGCGGCCAGCACGACGGCGTCCGGGCGGACGTCCTTCAGGTACGCCCCGGTCGCGGCGGCGTCGCGCAGGTCGAGGTCGGCACGGCCCCGGGTGAGCACCTCGTGGCCGTCGGCGGTCAGCCGCCGGGCGACCGCGGACCCCACGAGGCCGCGGTGGCCCGCGACGAAGACGCGGGCGTTCGGGGGCAGGAGCGGCAGCGAACTTGTCATACCGCCGATGATGCCAGTCCGCTCCCGCGCGGGTGGCAGGGGTACGCCGCCCGGGCCGCCGTGCCCCGCGCGCGGCTGCGCCGCCCGGAGCGCGAGTCCCGCCGCCCACCGGGCCGGTTCCGTCCGGGCCGTCGCACGGTGCGTAGGGCCGAATCCGCCGCAAAGGCGGCCGGACCCGGCGTGTACGGTACGCATCCAGCCCCCGGGCCGCGGCCCGTACGCACCTCGAGGCGCAGCCTCATCACCACGACCAGCAACCACCACCAGGGGGACCCCATGGGCAAGACCGCACTGATCACCGGCGTCACCGGGCAGGACGGCTCGTACCTCGCCGAACTGCTTCTCTCCAAGGGATACACGGTGCACGGGCTGGTGCGGCGGTCCTCCAGCTTCAACACGGAGCGGGTCGACCACATTTACCAGGACCCGCACACGGACAACCGTTCCTTCGTGCTGCACCACGCCGACCTCTCCGACGGCGTCGCGCTGGTGAACCTGCTCCGCGACATACGCCCCGACGAGGTCTACAACCTCGGCGCCCAGTCCCACGTCCGCGTCTCCTTCGACGCCCCGCTCTACACGGGCGACGTGACCGGCCTCGGCGCGCTGCGGCTGCTGGAGGCCATCCGGGCCAGCGGTGTCGACACCCGCATCTATCAGGCCTCGTCCTCCGAGATGTTCGGCGCCACCCCGCCCCCGCAGAACGAGGGCACCCCGTTCCACCCGCGCAGTCCGTACGGCGCCGCGAAGGTCTTCGCGTACTGGACCACGGTGAACTACCGCGAGGCGTACGACATGTTCGCCGTCAACGGGATCCTCTTCAACCACGAGTCCCCGCGCCGCGGCGAGACCTTCGTGACCCGCAAGATCACCCGCGCGGTCGCCCGCATCAAGGCCGGTCTGCAGGACCACCTCTACCTCGGCAACCTCGACGCGGTGCGCGACTGGGGCTACGCGCCCGAGTACGTGGACGCCATGTGGCGGATGCTCCAGCAGGACGAGCCCACCGACTACGTCGTCGCCACCGGTGTGGCCGCCACCGTCCGCGAGTTCGTCGAGTCCTCCTTCACGCACGCCGGTCTCGACTGGAACGAGCACGTGCGTTACGACGCCAAGTACGAGCGCCCCAGCGAGGTCGACGCCCTCATCGGCGACGCCTCGAAGGCCCATGACCTGCTTGGCTGGAAGCCGTCGGTCCTGGTGGCGGAGCTGGCGCAGATCATGGTCGACGCCGACATCCGTCAGGTTGAGGACCAACTGGCGGGCGTGACGGTCCGCATCGACCGCTGAGGCCTTATATTTCCCCTACGGTTTGCCGTGTTCCGGCCATGCTCTGCAGCTCTTTGGCGGTGTGGCCGGGGTAAACCTGCCGTATGTCCGTAGTGCACCCTCCATGCTGAACCCTGTTGATTCCAAGTTGGTATGCAATGGGTCAAGTGAGGTGACCGGGCCCTCACGTGAGCCCTAGTCTGCGCCAGTACATATGGCTGTTCGGATAGTTCCAGCCATCAAACCGGGCAATTGCCCTGGGGGGCTCATGCGTAGATCCAGAGGGCTGACTGCCGCCCTCGTCCTGTCACTGGCCGGTGCCGGCACCGGCATAGGCTTTGTGCTGATGCCTCAGGCGTCCGCCATCACGCCGCCAGTGGCATTCACCGCCGACGAGCTGCCGACCTGGCAGCCGGACGGCATCGTCTGGGCCATGGCCCAGACGAACGGCACCGTCTTCGCCGGCGGTACCTTCTCGGCCGTCCGCCCGCCCGAGGGCACCGCGGGCGCGGAACAGGAGGCCGTGAACTTCGTCGCGCTCGACGCGGCGACGGGTAACCCCACCTCCTGCAAGCTCGCCTTCACCATCGGCGACGGCACCGCGACCGTGCGCGCGCTGGTCGTCTCGAAGGACAACAAGACCCTCTACGCGGGCGGCTCCTTCGGCGCCGTCAACGGCACCCCGGTCTCCAGCGTCGCGGCGATCGACATCGCGACCTGCACCCCCAAGGCATCGTTCCACCCGAGCTTCCCCGCCACCGTGCGGGCGCTCGCCGTCACCGACGACACCCTGTACGCGGCGGGCGACTTCAACGCCGTCGAGGGCCAGACCCGCGAGCGGTTCGCCGCCGTGGACGCCTCCTCCGGTGCGCTGAAGCCCTTCGTCGCCAACGCCGACGAGCCGGGCCGCGCGATCGAGGTCACCCCCGACGGCAAGAACGTGCTGCTCGGCGGCGACTTCTTCACGGTCAACGGCTCCAACAGCCACGCCCTGGCCGTGGTCAACGCCGCCACCGGCGCGGTCACCAAGACCTACACCAACATCCCGTCGAACTCGGTCGTCAAGGACATCTCCACCGACGACAACGGCGGCTTCTACACGGGCAACGAGGGCTCCGGCGGCGGCGTCTTCGACGGCCGCATCGGCCTGCGCCTGAGCGACTTCAGCGAGAAGTGGCGCGACCGCTGCCTCGGCGCGACCCAGTTCGTCCTGCCGTACGAGGGCGTGCTCTACAGCTCCTCGCACGCGCACGACTGCTCCACCGAGCTCGAGTTCCCCGACGGCAAGCGGAACTTCCTGCTGGCCCAGCCGACCAACCACGAAGGCGCCGCCCCCGCGCCCGTGGACGGCTTCGTGCGCGGCCCGGGCAAGCTCGGCTGGCACCCCACGGCCAACGACGGCCTCGGCGAGGGCATCGGTCCGCGCGTCATGGCCGTGGCCGACAAGAACGATGTCAAGTACATGTGGGTCGGCGGTGAGTTCACCCTCATCAACGGCAAGGCCCAGCAGGGTCTGACCCGGTTCGCCTCCACCGGCGACGTCGGCGCCCCGACCACCCCGGTGGCCAGCGCCGCGAGCGTCAAGCCCGGCGAGGTCCAGGTCCGCTGGCGCACCAGCTACGACGCGGACGACAGCAAGCTGACGTACCGCATCTACCGCAACGGCTCGGCCACCCCGGCCGCCACGGTCACCGCGAGCTCGCTCGAATGGGAGCGCCCGCAGGCCTCCTGGACCGACACCACGGTCAAGGCCGGCCAGACCTACACCTACCGGGTGACCGCGACCGACGCGGCCGGCAACACCAGTGCCCTGTCGGCCGTCGCCTCGGTGACGGTCCCGAGCTCGGTCCAGTCCTACCCGAACCAGGTCCGCGCGGACGGCGCCCAGTTGTACTGGCGCTACGACGACACCGTCAGCCCGTACGTCGCCGACTCCTCCGACGGCGGCAACACCAGCGGCATCCAGGTCAACGCCCCGGCCCTGCGCCAGACCCCCGGCGCCGTCTCCGGCACCAGCACGGCGATGGGCTTCAACGGAACCAGCCAGCAGGTGCACGGCGACCGCCGTCAGTCGGTCGGCAACACCTTCACCGTCGAGACCTGGTTCAAGACGAACACCACGCGCGGCGGCAAGCTGATCGGCTTCGGCAACAACACCACGCGCAACAGCGGCTCGTACGACCGGCACATCTACATGACCAACACCGGCCGGCTGGTCTTCGGCGTCTACAACGGCTCGACCCGGACCGTCTCCACCGGCCTGTTCGAGACGTACAACGACAACAAGTGGCACCACGTGGTCGGCACCCAGGGCCCCGGCGGCATCACGCTGTACGTCGACGGCCAGAACAAGGGCACGCTGAACGCCACCAGCGGCCAGTCCTACGCGGGTTACTGGCACGTCGGCGGAGACAACCTCGCCAGCTGGCCCACGCGCCCGACGAGCAACTTCTTCGCCGGTCAGATCGACGAGACGGCCGTGTACCCGACGGCGCTCACCCAGGCCCAGGTCAAGAACCACTTCGACCTGGCCAAGGCCCCCACCGACACGGTCTCCTCGGTCAAGACGACCGAGGACACCTACATCAACCAGGGCGCCCCGAGCACCGCCTACGGCACGTCCACCTCGCTCGCGGTGCGCGGCAGCGGCTCGCTGTACCAGTCGTACCTGCGCTTCGACCTGCCGGCCGCTCCGGCCGGCCAGGTCCTGAAGGCCGCCTCGCTCCAGTTCAAGACGAGCACACAGACCGGCGCCGGCACCGCCGACACCGTGTCCGTGGTCCCGGTCACCGGCACCTGGACCGGTGCGGGCACCACCTTCAACACCAAGCCCGCCCTCGGCACCACCCCGCTCGGCAGCATCGCGGGCGTGCCGGACGGCTCGGCGATCCACAGTGTCGAGCTGGACACCACCGCGCTCACCGCGGTGCTGGGCAGCAGCTACAGCCTGGGCCTGACGAGCACGGGCACCGACCCGCTGTGGATCTGGTCCTCGGAGGCCACGGCGGCGGAGGGCACACCGCAGCTGGTTCTCACCTTCGGCGCGAACTAGCGACACCGAAGCAACCGCCTGACGGCGTGCGGGGCCCGGCTCTACAG